>PMHN01000151.1 GCA_003156695.1 Gammaproteobacteria bacterium | reverse complement strand
CGCGCACGAAGCTGCCGTCGATTTTCAGCATGGTCACCGGCAGCTGCCGCAGGCACGAGAGCGAGGACAGGCCGGTGCCGAAGTCATCGAGCGCCACCCCGCAGCCGAGCTTGCGCAGGCGCTCCATCAGCGCGATGGCGCGCGGCAGAGCTGCGACCGTGGCGTTTTCCGTGAGCTCGAAGCAAAACAGCGCAGGATCAAGCCCGCTCGCGGTGATCTGCTCGATGAGCATGTCGGAGAACGAATCGTCGTTGAGCGACTGGCCGGAGAAGTTGATGGAGAACCCGATCGCGTTGCCTTCGAGCACGCTCGCCCGCGGCTTGAGCGCCTCGATGACGTGGTTCACCACCCAGCGATCGATGACTGGCATCAGCTGGTAGCGCGTGGCGGCTGACAGGAAGCTGTCCGGGCCAATGGTCCGTCCGGACTCGTCGGTCATGCGCAGCAGGAGCTCGAAGTGTGGTCGCGCGGTTTCGGCGGCGGCGAACGGCAGAATCAGCTGTGCGACAAGATGCAGCCGCCCGGCATCGATGGCTTCGCGCACTTCCCCCGCGATGCCGATGTCCGCGAAGCGCCGCATGATGCTGTCATCGCTCAGGCGGTAGACCTCGACGCGATTGCGGCCCCGGTCCTTGGCGGCCTTGCAAGCCGTTTCGGCTGCGGCCAGCACATGCGCGAGTTCCCCGGCGCTGTCCTCGAGGAGCGCAACGCCGATGCTGATCGACACCGGCAAGCGCGTTTCGCCCTGCGCCGCTCCGGTGTGCTCGGCGCCCGCGCGCAGCGCCTCGGCGAATTTTTCAGCGTCGCTCGGGTGCGCCGGCAGGAGCACCGCGAAACGGTCGCCGGAGATGCGCGCGCCCAGGGCCCCGGGCGGCAGTCGCTGACGCAGCAGTTCACCGAGCTCGGCGAGCACGGCGTCGCCGACGTGCATCCCGGATTTCTCGTTGATCAGGTGCAGCTGGTCCACGTCGACGTACAGCGCGCACCACTGCCGCGTCATTTTATTGTCGGTGACCACCGCGCGCACCCGCCGCTCGAAGGCGGCGCGCGTGTACAGGCCGCTAAGGGAGTCGTAATTACTCTCGATGACGGCGATGGCCTTGCGGGCGAGGATCTCGACGACGTGTGCATCGCGCTCGCTGAAGCCCTCGGCTGCCTCTTCGCGCAACAGCGCCAGCACGCCCATCGAGCGCCCGGCGCGGGAACGCAGTGAACAGCACAGCACCCGATAGGGAAACGCATCCGGAAACGCCGGCGAAAAGGTGTCGTTACAGATCAGCGGCTCGGGGTTCTGATGCGCCATCGCGAGCAGGCGCTTGTGCGAGCTCATGAGGAACCGGGTGTCGGGGGGCGAGCGGCCGCCGGCGCGCACCAGCAGGACGTTCTTTTCCGGAACCAGCATTGCCCCGGTACAGGCGCGCAGGTGTTCGATGGTCTGCTGCAGCAGCAGCTGCAGATCGTTGGCGCCATCGGGTGCCGCGGCGGAAGGCTCGGACGCACCGCGCGCCAAGAGCAGATTCAGGTCCTTGTCGAGCGCGCTCACCGTGCCGTTGAGCTCCTCGATCGTCGTGCGCGTGATCAGCTCGCGCCGCAGGCACTCGAGTGCCGGCGCGATGAGCGAAAAGGCGAAGGCGAACTCGGAGTTGCGCTTGTCCTGGGAGTCCTGCGAGCGGCACACGATCGCAATGACGGCCAGCAGCTGCCCGGCGTCGCCACGCAGCGGGCACAGGTAAACGGGTATATTACCAGCGAGCGTGCGCAGCTGACCCGGGCCGGTGGTGCCGGCGCGCGCGCCCAGCAGCGCATCATCCACCGCATTCAGGAAATCCGGCCCGAGCGTCGGGTCCGTGGACCACATGAGCTCACCGGCGCCGCTGAAAAGCGCTACGCACGAGGCGCGCGGCAGCAGCGAGCGCAGCAAGCGCACGTACGGGTCGAACCGCGCCTCGGGCCGCCCCGCCGGCACGTCGCTGTACTCAGTGACATCCATAGCTAGGGGCACCATTGCTCTTATGTGCAAACGGAACCTTGCTGGAGTTGGCGAATCAGCGTCGAGCGGCGTCCGGCTGCGCAAAAAGTTGACCGCGGTCACATCCGGCGAGGCCCGGTAGCGCCGGGGCGTTACGGGTCAGCGGCGCCAAACCAGGGCCGCGGATCCACGGGCTTGCCGGCCTTGCGGATCTCGAAATACAGTTCCGGGCGGCTGCTGCCGCCGCTGTCGCCGGCCGCAGCGATGGTGTCCCCGGCAGCCACGTGCTCACCGGCCGCCTTGTAGAGCCGGTCGTTATGCCCGTAGAGACTCAGGTACCCGTCGCCGTGATCCACGATGGCGAGCAACCCCAGTCCCGGCAGCCAGTCGGCGTAGATGACCCGACCCTGGAACACCGCTTTTACCGGGGTGCCGCGTTCGGTCGCGACCACGAGCCCGTCCCAGCGCACCCCTCCCGCGCGCGCGTCGCCGAAGCGCGCCACGATGTGCCCGCTCACCGGCCAGGCGAGCTTGCCGCGCAGGTGTGCGAAGGCATCGTTACCTTCCACCGGGAAGCGCTCCATGGCCGCGCGCAGTTCGCGCACCAGTTTTTCCAGGCCCGCCTGCTGGCTGCGCAGGCGCTCGAGATTCTGCGCGCGAGTGCGCGAGCGGGCCTCCAGGTCAGCCAGCACGTGGGTGCGCTGGGTGCGCGCCTCTTCGAGGGCGCCCAGCTGCGTGCGCTGCTGCTTTTCGAGCTCTGCGAGCTTCACGTCCTCGGCTTCCAGCTGCGCCTGCAGCTCCCCGATCCGCTGTACGTCGGTCTCCATGAGCTTGATCTGCCCGGCGCGGGCGTGACCGAAATAGCTGTAGTAGACGAACATGCGGCCGGCGACTTCGGGGTCGCGCTGGTTGAGCAGCAGCTTCAGGGGTTCCTGGCGGCCGATCTGGTAAGCGGCGCGCATCTGGCCTGCGAGCGCATCGCGGTTGGCGGCGAGCTCGCTCTCGCGCGCGTGTTTTTCCGTGGCGAGCGCGGCGCGGCGCGCGGCGCGCTCGGCGCGTTCGCGGCGTATATCGCCCAGGGACAGGCGTGCCTTGCCGACCGAGAGTTCAGCGGTGCGCAGGTCGTGCGTCAGCCGGTCGCGCTCCACCTGCTCTTCGCTCACCTGGCGTGTGACGCGCTCGATCTCGGATTTGACCTCCTTGAGGTCGGCCTCGGCCTTGCGGGCGTCCGCCTCCGGGTGCTGCGGCGCGCCGGGTGCTGGCGCCGCGGCGAGCGCCCACAGCACCAGGAGGCCCAAGCCGCTATAATGCGCGCCCTTTTTCGCCCCCGGCATTGCCCGCCTCCCTCATGGACCGTGTCCTCGAATATCTCAGCCACCACCCCTGGCTCGCCACCGCCGCGGCCGTAGTCGCGGCGCTCATTGTTGTATACGAAATGCGCGCGCGCTCGGAAAGTCTCGTTTCGGTGTCGCCGCAGGAGCTGATCCGCCTCATGAATCAGGGCGTGCTGCTGCTTGACCTGCGCCCGCAGGAGGAGTTCGCGGTTGGCCACCTGGCCGGCGCGCGGCAGATGTCCGGCGAGCAGATCCTGAAGGCCGCCGACGCTTTGAAGAAGTACAAGGAGAAGGCCATCGTGGTGTACGACGGCACGGGCGCGCTCGGGCCGGCGGCGGTGCGCCAGCTCACCGAGCAGGGCTTCACCCGGGCGGTCACGCTGCGCGGCGGACTCGCCGCCTGGCGCGCCGACAACCTGCCACTGACGCGCGCCTAGCAGCGCCAGATCCCTATGTCCGCGCCCAAGGTGCTGATATACACAACCTTGTGGTGCCCGTACTGCGCGCAGGCGCGCGAGCTGCTGGCAAAAAAGGGCGTGTCTTTCGAGGAAATTGACGTCGACGCTGTGCCGCAGGCACGCAGCGACATGATAAAGAAGGGCGGCGGCAGTACCGTGCCCCAGGTTTTCATCGGCGAGACCCACGTGGGCGGATGCGACGATCTGTACGCACTCGAGTCCGCGGGCCGCCTCGATCCAATGCTGACGGGAGCGTAAGAACCATGGCGAACGAAACGGACGGCGGACCGGCACCCACCATGCCGACTGACTCGGCACCGATGCTGGTGCTGCAGAACGTCTACCTGAAGGATTGCTCCTACGAGGCGCCGCAGGGGCCACGCCTGGACGGCAACTGGAACCCGCAGATCAATCTTGACCTGCAGAGCGGCAGCACGACCGTGAACGCGGATGTGCGCGAGGTGGTACTCACCGTCACGGTGTCGGCAAAACAGAACGATGCGACCATTTTCCTGGTCGAGGTGAAGCAGGCAGGGACCTTCGTGATCCGCAATCTCCCGGAAAACGACCTGAAGCGCGCCATCAGCACGGTGTGCCCCGGAGTGCTGTTCCCGTACGCCCGCGCAGTCGTGTCGCAACTGGTGTCGCAGGGAGGGTTCCCGCAGTTCCTGCTGCCGCCGGTGAACTTCGAGGCGCTGTACGCCGCGAACCAGACCCCGCCCACCGTCACCAACTGACCTCCGCCGCGGCCCATGAGCAGTCACACGCCCATCGCCGTGCTCGGCGCGGGTTCGTGGGGCACGGCGCTCGCGATCCAGTTTGCGCGCGGTGGCCGTCCGGTGCGTTTGTGGGGCCGCGATCGCGCGGCGCTTGCCACCATGGCGCGCGCCCGGCGCAATGAGCGCTATCTGCCGACGGCGGAGTTTCCGGCATCGCTGGACGTTGAGACGCAGCTGTCCGCGGCGCTGACCGCGGCCCGCGATGTGCTCATTGTCGTGCCGAGCCACGCGCTGCGCGCACTGCTGAAGGAACTGGCGCCGCTTCTGCGCAAGGACATGAACGTCGCCTGGGCAACCAAGGGCTTCGAGCAGGGCAGCGGCAAGCTGCCGCACGAAGTGGCGCGCGAAGAGCTGGGAGTTGAGCGTGCCGTCGCGGTGCTGTCGGGCCCTACCTTCGCCCGCGAGGTCGGCGCGGGGCTGCCGACCGCGATGACCATCGCCTCCGCCGATCCCGCGTATGCGAACTCGCTCGCCCGCGAGCTGTCATCGGCGAATTTCCGCGCCTACACCTCCACCGACATCGTGGGCGTGGAGATCGGTGGGGCGGTCAAGAACGCCCTCGCCGTCGGCGCGGGACTTTCCGACGGCCTGGGCTTCGGAGCCAACACGCGCGTGGCGCTCATCACGCGCGGACTCAAGGAAATGACGCGGCTCGGTGTCGCCCGCGGCGCGCAGCCCGACACCTTCATGGGACTCGCGGGGCTCGGGGACCTGGTGCTCACCTGCACCGACGATCAGTCGCGCAACCGCCGCTTTGGCCTGCTGCTCGCCGCCGGCATGACGCCTGAGGCGGCCCTCAGGCAAATCGCGCAGGCCGTGGAAGGCTACGGTGCGGCGCGCGCCATCCACGAAGTCGCCGCGCGCGCCGCGGTCGAGATGCCGCTGTGCGAGATGGTTTTCCGCGTGCTGTATGAGAACCTGCCGGCGAAAGATGCGGTGCGCACCCTCATGAGCCGGCCGATCAAGGCGGAGACCGCCTAGGCGGCGCCTGCCGGTCATGCAAGGCCGCACGCCGTGTGTGTTGGGATTCGCGCCCCACAGCGGCTGGACGGTGGTGGTGATTGTCGGCGGCGTGCCCGCCGCACCGCGGGTGCTGCTGCGCGAGCGGGTGGAGCTTGTGGACGCGCCCCCGGCTGGATTGAAACAGCCCTACCACGAGATCGAAGGCCGCCCGCTGCCCGAGGCGCGCCAGCGGCTGGCGCTGTCCGAGGAGTCGGCCAACCGCCTGGCACTCGGCGCGCTGCGCTCACTGACGCAGGCGGTGCACGTCATGGGTGCCGAAGCGCGCGCGGCCGGCATCCTCGCCTCTTCCGGCCGCGTGGGCGCGACACTCGAGGCCACCCTCGCCTCGCACGCACTGATCCACACGGCCGACGGCAATCACTTCCGCGATGCGCTCGGGCACGGCTGCGAAGCGCTGGGACTTCCGGTCACGCGAGTCACGCACAAGGATCTCACGGCGCGCGCCAGCGTAACGCTCGGGAAATCCCCGCAAGCCCTCGCCGCCACACTCGCGACGCTCGGCCGCGGACTCGGTGCGCCCTGGGGTGCCGATCAGAAGGCCGCGGCGCTGCTGGCGTGGCTGCTGTTATGAACCGCCGTTCGCAGCGATGCGCACCGCGGCGATCCAGTTGTGCTTGCGGCGGGCGAGGCGCGATTCGACCCCCTCAGCTTCGAAACATGCGCTCGAGCGACGCAGCAGCGACGGCTCCACGTTGGTGAACGCATTGACGCTGACCACCGCGTACAGGTGATCGTCGATCACACTCGTCACCACCGGCGTGATGCCACAGCGGCTGCACACATGGAATACGGCCGTGGCAGTGCCGAACGAGTACTGCGACACCAGGGCGGGCTGTTGCAGGACGACGGTGAGCGAACCGGCGGGGTTGGAGGTCCACAGGCCACCGTGTTTCGTACAGAAGGTGCAATCACAGGCGCGGGCCGGAATCTCAAGCGGATCCGGCTCCCAGGTCAGATCGAACGCAATGTTGCCGCAGTGGCAGCTACCGTGAATCAGCATGGGTGTGCGGCGGCCCCTTCAGCTCAACCGTGTTGCCTTCCGGGTCAGTGACGTAGATGGAGGGGCCCTCGCCCTCGGCACCGTAGCGCTGCGCAACCGCGCCCGGTGCGGCCCCGTGCGCTCGCAGGTGGGCGCTGATCGCAGCGGCGTCGAACGGTTCGACGCGCAGGCAGAAGTGGTCGAGGTTGCGCCCCTGTATACCCGGCGCCTTGCCGCCGGCGCGGCCGAGCTGCCCATCGACGGGTACGAGGTCGATGAGGCTGCTGCCGGCGCGCAGTTGCACCAGGCCGATTTCGTCCTGGCGGCGCTCCACGCTGCAGCCGAGCACGTCGCAGTAGAACTGCAGCATTTTCTCGAGGTCGACGACGCGCAGCACGAGGTGATCGATTTCCCGGATGCGGATCATGGTCGCTGGTTCAATTTGTCAGCCGGTCGTGCGCTTGCGGTACTGATAGGCGTCATGCTGATTGCTTCATTTCTTCAGGCGCAGCCTGCCTGTGAAATCGCGCTTGCCGATCGGGAGCCCCTTGCAGCGCAGGATGGCGTAGGTGGTACTCGCGTGGAAGTAAAAATTGGGCTGCGAGAAGGACAGCAGGAAATTCTCGGCAGTAAAGTCGACGTGGCGCTCGCCGAACGCGAAGCGCATGTCGCGGCCGACAAAAGCGTCCACCTCGGACGGCTGGATGGTCTGCAAGGCGGCGAGCGTGTCAGCGATCCGCGCCTTGAGCGCCGTGAAATTATCCGGCGGTTGGGTCGTATCAGGCGAAAACACGCCCCGGCGCACACCCTCGATGGCTCCGAGCGAGTGCACGGCGGTCGACTTGACCTGGTATGCGAAGGGCAGCATGTCGGCGGCGAGGCGCGCCTGAATGATGTCGTGCGGCGCGATGTCCTTGTCCGCACAGAATGCCTCGGCCTTCTCGAGGAGTCCGAAGACGGCTCCCAGCACCTGCTGATAGGACGGGATAGTGGCGGCGTACAGCGAAATGGGCATGACTTTGCTCCGGAAGGGTCAGCCGTCCGCGGCCGTGAAGCTCAGCTCGACACCATTGCCTGCCGGGTCATCGAAGAACAGCTGCACCTGGCCGGTTTGCGGGACGTGGGCAACCTCGTACTTAATGCCCAGCTGCGCAAGCCTGGCCTCGAATTCTCTTTGACCAACGCAGTTGAACGCCGCGTGATCGAAGGTCGAGCGTGCCTCTGGAGCCCGCGTCTCATCGCGCGCGGCTTCACTGAGATGCAGGACGGCCTGTTCGCCGGCGTAGAGCCAGTAACCGAAGCGTGTGAACGGCGGACGAGGCCCGGGCTTCAGCCCCACGGCCTCGACATAGAACGCCCGCAGCTGCTCGAGCAGCTTGCCGTACTCCCCCTTGCGCCCGCGCACCACGGGGGCCAGCACCATGGAGCGGGTGCCGTCCGCCAGCTCCATCGCCTGGTCGATGATCTGCTCGGCCGACTGGCCCACGATCGGGCGGCCGCAGATCGGGCAGTGCGGCTTGCCCACCCGCGACCACAGCAGCCGCAGGTAGTCGTAGATCTC
>PMHN01000146.1 GCA_003156695.1 Gammaproteobacteria bacterium | reverse complement strand
AGAGGAGCAGCGGCTTACCGGCGGCCGCGGCCGCCGCGCAGAAATGCCGGAACAGGCCCTCCTGGCTGGGCCGGTTGTAGGCAGGCGTGACCATGAGGAGCGCATCAACAGGCAACTCCGACAACCACGCCACGCGCGCCACGGTGGTCGCGGTGTTGCTGGTGCCCGCGCCCACCAGCACCGCGGCGCGCCCGCGTACCTGGGCGCAGGCGCGCACGGTCAGTTCGCGCAGTTCTGCATCCTGCAGCGTGGCGGATTCCCCGGTGGTGCCTCCAACGACGATGCCGTCGGTGCCGTTGGCGAGGTGAATGTCGAGCAGTCGCGCCCAGGCTGCGAAGTCGACGGCGCCGTCCGCACCCATGGGGGTGACTATGGCGACCAGGCTGCCTGAAAACATGCAACTCTCACGTGCACGCGGGGGAGCTGCGGATGTTACGAGCCGCGCGCGCTCCGAAGCAAGCCTTCCTTGCGACGGCGTGCGCTCCCGGTCGCAACCCGCCGCCGCTCCCGGTACACTCCGACCGCAGCGACAGCAGCAGACTCAACTCCACCACGCACAGATGAAGCAGCACCTCGCCGTTTCGGCGATCGGCAGCGACCGCACAGGGATGGTCCACGAACTGACTCGCGTCATCAGCGAGTCGGGCGGCAATATCAGTGAGAGTCGCATGGCAAACCTCGGCACCGAGTTTGCGATGCTGCTCTTGGTATCCGGCAACTGGCACGCGCTCGCGAAGCTGGAAACCGAACTCAATCGCCTCGCCGAAACCAGCAGCCTCAGCATCCACGTAAAGCGCACCGAACCGCGCGCGCCGCGCACGGACATGCTGCCCTACTCCATCGACGTCGTGTGCCTCGACCAGGCCGGCATCGTCTCGGGCCTGGCGGGCTTTTTTGCCACCCGCGGCATCGACATCGCGGAAGCCTCCACCCGCAGCTACCCGGCGGCGCACACCGGCGCACCGATGTTCGCGGTGCAGATGATCGTCAACGTACCGAGCCGCATCCACGTCGCGCACCTGCGTGAGGAGTTCATGGAGTTCTGCGATTCGTTGAACCTCGACGCCATTCTCGAACCGGTCAAATCCTGAAAGTAATGTCAACGATAAAACCTGGTGCGAAAGTGCCCCAATTCTCCGTGCCCATGACGGGCGGTGGCACCTGGAGCTTGAAGGATGCGGCCGGCAAGAAACTGGTGATCTACTTCTACCCGAAGGACATGACCTCCGGGTGCACCCGCGAATCGCAGGACTTTCGCGACCTGCATGGCGCTTTCAGGAAGGCCGGCGCGCAGATCGTGGGTGTGTCGCGCGACAGCGTCGCGTCCCACGACAAGTTCGCGGCTAAGGAGTCCCTGCCGTTCGCCCTGCTCGCCGACAGCGACGAGAAAGTCTGCAAACTGTTTGATGTCATCAAACAGAAAAGCCTGTACGGCAGAAAGTACCTGGGGGTGGAGCGCAGCACGTTCCTGCTGGATGCCGGCGGGCACCTGCGGCAGGAATGGCGCAAGGTGAAGGTTCCCGGTCACGCGGAGGAAGTGCTTGAAGCAGCGCAGCGTCTCTGATCCCGGTCCCACGGCAGCCTCGGGCGAGTCACGCGAGACCAAGGGCAGATCGCGCACGGGTAAGCGCCTGTTCGTACTCGACACCAACGTGCTGATGCACGATCCCACGGCGATCTTTCGCTTCGAAGAGCATGACGTATACCTGCCCATGGTGGTGATCGAGGAGCTCGATGCCCACAAGAAAGGCCTCTCCGAAGCCTCGCGAAACGCGCGGCAGGTGAGCCGCAATCTCGACGAGATGATGCGCGACGCCACCAAGGAGCAGATCGACCGGGGCCTGCAGCTGCCGAGCGGCTACTCCGGCAACCACGGCAAGAGGCCCTCTACGGGACGGCTGTTCTTCCAGACCCGGCAACTCTCGAGCGTGCTGCCCGAAGGCCTGCCCGGGCACGGCGGCGACAACGCCATCCTGGCGCAGACGCTGGCGCTGCAGAACGAACAGAAGGACGCGCGCGTCATCCTGGTGTCCAAGGACATCAACCTGCGCATCAAGGCGGCGGTGCTCGGCGTGCACGCCGAGGACTACTACAGCGATAAGACTCTCGAGGACGCCGATGTCCTCTACAGCGGTATGACCGCGCTGCCAACTGACTTCTGGGAGCGGCATGGCAAGGACATGCGCTCGTGGAAGGAAGCTGACCGGACTTTTTACGAAATCACGGGACCTGCGGTGCGCGAGTGGCAGCCGAACGAGGGGCTCTACGAGGACACCCCCGAGGGCATCGAGGGCATCGTGCGCAAGATCAGCGCCGACACTGCCATCATCGAACTGACGCGCGACTATCGCAACGAGCGGCACAACGTGTGGGGTATCACCGCCCGCAACCGCGAGCAGAACTTCGCGCTCAACCTCCTCATGGATCCGCAGATCGATTTCGTCACGGTGCTGGGACCGGCCGGCACCGGCAAGACGCTGCTGGCGCTCGCCGCGGGACTCATGCAGACGCTCGAGACCAACCGCTTTGCGGAAATCATCATGACGCGGGTAACCATTCCGCTCGGGGAAGACATCGGCTTTCTGCCCGGCACCGAGGAAGAGAAAATGGAGCCCTGGATGGGAGCCCTCATGGACAACCTCGAGGTGCTCGCCGGCACGCAGGAAGGCGGCAACTGGGGGCGCGCCGCGACCAACGACCTGCTGCGCAACCGCATCAAGATCCGCTCGCTGAACTTCATGCGCGGGCGCACTTTCCTCAACCGCTTTCTGATCCTCGATGAGGCGCAGAACCTGACGCCCAAGCAGATGAAGGCGCTCGTGACCCGCGCGGGTCCCGGCACCAAGCTTGCCTGTATCGGCAACATTGCCCAGATCGACACGCCGTACCTGTCGGAGATGACTTCCGGGCTCACCTACGTGGTCAACCGCTTTCGCGGCTGGCCCCACTCCGGGCATATCACGCTGGTACGTGGGGAGCGCTCCCGGCTCGCAGACTATGCTTCCGATACGCTGTAAGCTCACGGGCGCGCGGTTTTTTTAAGTTCGCTTGTAAGCGGCTGTAAATGTAAGGAAACTTCGCCACCCCGTGGAGGTCGAAGTCCGGATGATGCGACGACTGCTGCTAGCCCTGCTTACCGCCTTCGCCATGCTCGCGGGCAATGCCTTCGCGCAGGACGTGCCGGGCACGCCCGTCGACCTGCAGCTGCCGGCCGCCGGCTCAGACCTGCCCGACCTGGGCAGCCCCGCTGAATCCGTACTGTCGCACACCGACGAGTACCGCCTCGGCGCGATGGTCGCTCGCGAACTGCGCGATCAGAACGCGCTGCTCGAGGACCCGGAGGTCTCCGAGTACATCCAGTCGGTGGGCCAGCGGCTCGCCTCGCAGAGCGCCATGGGCGGGGAGTTCTTCCACTACCTGGTGGTCAAAGACACGTCCATCAACTCGTTCGCCGTGTCGGGCGGCTACGTTTTCATGTTCACCGGGCTGATACTCGTCAGCTCGACGGAATCGGAGCTCGCAGCGGTGATGGCGCACGAGACCGCGCACATCACGCAGCATCACATCGCGCGCCAGATCCGCAACCAGAGCCAGCAGAGCCTCACCACCGCCGCGGCGATCCTCGGAGCCATCCTGCTCGGAGCGATCGGCGGCGGCCAGGCGGCCGAGGGCGGCATCGCCGCTGCCACCGGACTTGCCGCGCAGCAGCAGATCAACTTCACGCGTGACAACGAGGCGGAGGCCGATCGCGTCGGCATGGGCTATCTCGCCGGCGCGGGCTACGACCCCAACGCCATGGCGAACATATTCGAAACCATGAGTCGCCACGAGGGCCTCTACGAGACCTACATCCCGGCGATGCTCATTGATCACCCCGTCACCAGCGACCGCCTCGGCGAGGCGCGAGCCCGCGCTGCGCAGTTCCCGCCGCGCAAGGGCAAGGATTCGCAGAGCTTCCTGCTCATCCGCGAGCGGGTGCGCGTGCTGACCGCAACCGGGGATGTAAACCTCGCGCAGACCTACGAGCAGAAGATCGCTCGCGGCGAAGATACACTCGAGAACCGTTACGGCGAGGCGCTGGCGCTTCTCAACAGCAACCACGCGGATGAGGCAGTGAAAATCCTCACGCCCCTGGTGCAGCAGCACGAGGGGCTCACACTCCTGCACGCAGCGCTCGGCCAGGCGCAGGCCAAGGCGGGCAATGGCGATCAGGCGCTCGCAACCTTCCGCCACGCGCTCAATCTCTTCCCGCGCAACGTCCCCATCACCGTGCGCTACGCCGAGACGCTGATGAGCGCCGGCAAGCCCGGGCAGGCTCACGAGGTGCTGCTCGATTTGTTCAATATCGTGCCGCCCACGCCCGACCAGATCCGCCTCACGGCACTCGCTGCCAGTGCCGCCGGTGACGCGGGAGATGCGTATTTCTACATGGGCGAGTACCAGATCGAGGGCGGCGACCTGAATCTCGCCCTCCAGCAGCTGCAGCTGGCACTGGCCGCTCCCAACATCAGCCAGATTCAAAGACAGCGCTATCAGGCGCGTTTCGACGAGGTGCGCGAGTACCTCGCCAGCACGCACAAACACCAGTTGAGCGACAACAACGGGGACGATAAGCCCTCCTCGGGCCGGCACGGCCACTGACGCTGCCCGCCAGCTGACTGTCTTAAGCTGATCCATGTCTGCCGCTGCTAGAATGCGCGCACCTCATCCTGCGTCTGCGCGCCCCATGACCTCGAGCTTGCGTCGCTGCCTGTTACCGCTATGCCTGCTGTTGCTCGCCGGTTGTGCCACGCAGGCGGGTGTAAAGAGCGATCCANNCGTCACCTACCGATTCAATGATGCCTTCGACCGGGCTATCGCCAAACCCGCGGCGCGCGGCTATCGCAAGATCACGCCACAAGTCGTACGGACGGGCATCGGCAATTTCCTCGACAACCTGCAGTCCCCGGTCGTCATGGTGAACGACCTGCTGCAGGGGCAATTCAAAGCCTTCGCCTCCGACACCGGGAGGCTGCTGCTGAACACGACGCTGGGAATTGGAGGATTGCTGGATCCTGCGACCGCGGCGGGCCTCGACAAGAACGACCGCGACTTCGGACAGACACTCGGGAAGTGGGGCTTAAGGACCGGGCCGTACCTGGTCATTCCGTTCCTCGGTCCCTCGGATGTGCGCGACGCGGTCGGTAGAGTCGCAGATGTGTACAGCGATCCGCGCCACTACATCCGCAACAACTGGCTCAGCTGGGGTCTGTGGGGGTTGGGGGCGCTGGACACGCGTGCACGGCTACTCGATGCGGACGCCGCGATTACGGGCGCCTATGACCCGTACGCGTTCATCCGCTCCGCCTACCTGCAGCACCGCGATTTCAAGGTGAGCGGCGGACAGTCGACGGGCGAGGAAGATCAGGAAGAAAAGATGATGGAGGAAGCCGGTGAGGACCAGGCGGCCCCCGCCGCTGCCGCACCGCAGCCATCACCCGCGCCGCAGTTACCGCCGGAGCAGCCACCAGCGGCGCAATCGCCGCCCGCGCAGGCTCCACAGGAACCGCCGGCGCAGACCGCGCCGCCGCACTAACCCCTACACGCCTCGCGCCAGGAGTTCGTCGACCTCGCTGATGCGGGCGAGCGCCACGACGTCCTCCGGCAGGTGCGTGTACCGCAGGGTCTGACCGGCACCCTTGGCTGCGCTCAGCCAGTCAAGCAGCACCGCAAGGCCGGCGCTGTCCGCCAGGCTCACCGCACTGCAATCGATTTCCAGTGGCCCCGCGATCGCGCCCCGCAGCACCGCCAGCCCCTGCTGCCGCGCGCCGCGCGCGGTTGCGAAGGTCAGTTGGCCCTGCGCGGCGCAGCGGCCCGCCGCTGCCGCCGTAAGGGTAAATGTGGCGGGGGCGCCAGGAGCCGCCGGGCTCGCCACCGCTGCGGGCGTGCTCACGGACTACTTGCCGCCGCCGGCCTGGCCGTTGGTCTGTTTGCTGATGGCGCCCGGCTTTTCCCCGGATTGCAGGCGCTTGATCACCGCATCGATGCCCTGCGCCTCGATCTGCGCACCGAAGTCCTCGCGGTAACTGTTGACGTAGCTGATGCCGTCAATGACGACGTCCCACGCTTTCCAGCCGTCGGGGGTCTTGAGCATGTAATAGTTCACCGAGACCCGATCGCCGTTGCTGCGCTTGACCTCGGTGCGCACCGTGGCGTGCGTGTCGGCGGCATCGACCCTGGAGGGGAAGATCTTCAGCCGGTCCGCGGTAAAGTCGGTAATCGCGCTGCCGTAGTTGGTGAGCAGCGAATGGTAGAACGCGTCGATGAACTGCTTGCGCTGATCGGGCGTGGCGGTGCGCCAGTGCTGGCCCAGCACCAGCCGCGCCGAGTACTCGGTGTCGAAGTGCGGCAACAGGTACTTGTCGACCAGGTGCCCGACCTTCGACGGATCGCGCCGGTAGGCGTCGCGGTCCTTGTCGAGGTCGCCGAGCATGCCTTGCGCTGCGGCCTGCACGATTTCCGAGGGTCCATCGCCGGAGGGCGTGCTCGCGGGCGCCGCCGCCGGTGCGGCCGGCGCACCCTGCGCCTGCACCACACCAAAGCCGCATGTCAGCCACAGCCCACTCAACAGAACAATTGCTGGTCTCATTTCTTGGGCTCCACTTTGGTCTGGTTGTCGGTGCTCTGGCTGTCGCTGCCCTTGCTCGCAAAGTTGGCAAAGAACTTGTTGATCAGGTTCTCGAGCACGATGGCCGACTGAGTCTGATCGATGCGGCTGCCATCCTTTAAGTAGGTGTCCTGACCACCGGGGCTGATACCGATGTACTTGCCGCCGAGCAGGCCCTGCGTCTCGATGCTGGCGAAGCTGTCGTCGGGAATCTGGTTGTACTGCGGGTCGACGCGCATGGTGACCACCGCCTTGTAGTCCTTGGAGTCGAAGCGGATGTTGGTGACATCGCCCACGCGCACGCCCGACATGCTCACAGGCGACCCCACCTTGAGGTCGCCGATATTGTCGAACTCGGCCGTCACCTTATAGCCCGCCTTGGCGCTACCGAACTTGATGCCGCTCGCGGGCAGTTGCGTCGTCAGGAATAGCAGCGCCGCAAAGCCCAGCAGCACGAACAGCCCGGTTCCGAGTTCGAGGGTCCGATTGGCACGCATGATTATAGGTTACCCCTGTAGGAAAGCCGCGGTCAGCACGTAGTCGATGAGCAGCACCACCACCGATGAGGCCACTACCGTGCGGGTGGTGGCAAGTCCGACTCCGGCCGCCGTCGGCTCGGCGTGGTAGCCCTCGTTCACCGCGATGAGGCTGCAGGCGACGCCGAACACCAGGCTCTTTACCAGTCCTTCCATGACGTCCCGCAGGCCGACCGAGCCTTGCATCTGCGACCAGAATACACCCCGGTCCACGCCCATCAGCACCACGCCGATCAACTGCGCGCCGTAGAGGCCGATGACGCTGAAGATCCCCGCCAGCAGCGGCATGGCGATCACCCCGCCCAAAAAGCGCGGCGCAGCCACGTAGCGCAGCGGATCCACCGCCATGATCTCCATGGCCGTGAGCTGATCAGTCGCGCGCATGAGGCCGATCTCAGAAGTGAGGGCGGTGCCGGCGCGGCCGGCGAACAGCAGCGCCGTCACCACCGGGCCGAGTTCCTTGAGCAACCCGAGCGCCGCAGCGGTGCCGAGGGCCTCCTCGGAGCCGAAGCGCTGCAACAATTCGAAACCCTGCAAGCCGAGCACCATGCCTACGAAGAGGCCCGACAGCATGATGATGATGAGCGAACGGGCTCCGGCGTTGTAGATCTGGTAAACGACAAGGCGCGGCCGGGCGAGCGAGGGCAGACACTGCACGAGCAGCTGCCCGAGGAAGATCGTCACCGCCCCGAGGCGCCGTACGCCCTCGAACAGAACCCCGCCGTCGCTCCCGTTACTCATTTACTCATCCGCCGCCAGCAGCTGCGTCGCGTAGTCCGGCGCCGGATAGTGGAATGCAACCGGACCTTCGGCAGCTCCGGTCATGAATTGCCGCACCGCCGCCGAGTTGCTCGCGCGCAGTTCCTCGGGCGTGCCGGAGGCGGCGATGCGTCCCGCTGACAGCAGGTAACTATCATCGGCAATGCTCGCGAGCTCCTGCACATCGTGCGAGACGACGATGCTGGTGATGCCGAGCGCCGCGTTCATGTGCTTGATGAGGCGCTGGATCACGCCAAGGGAAATCGGATCGAGCCCCACGAATGGCTCGTCGTAGACGAGTACTTCCGGGTCCATGACGATGGCACGCGCCAGCGCCACGCGCCGCGCCATGCCACCGGAGAGCTCCCCAGGCATGAGATCCGCCGCTCCGCGCAGACCCACGGCCTGGAGCTTGGTGAGCACCAGGCGCCGGATCAGCGGCTCAGGAAGGTCGGTGTGCTCGCGCACCGGAAAGGCGACGTTCTCGAACACGTCCAGGTCGGTAAGCAGGGCGCCGTTCTGGAACAGCATCCCCAGGCGGCGGCGCAGCGCGTACACCTCGGAAGTGCTCAGGATGGCGAGATCCCGGCCAAACGCCAGACACTGGCCGCGGTCGGCGGTGATCTGCGCCGTGATGAGCCTCAGCAGCGTCGTCTTGCCCGCC
>PMHN01000127.1 GCA_003156695.1 Gammaproteobacteria bacterium | reverse complement strand
ACCGGGAGATTGCGCACCGCGTGCAGCACGCGCGCCGCGACTTTTTCGCCGTCGGTGAGAGTTGCCTGCGAAAGCACCATCGCGAACTCATCGCCGCCGAAGCGTGCGCCGGTGTCGCTGATGCGCATCTCCGCATCGATGCGGTGCGCCACTTCACGCAGCACCGCATCCCCCGCCAGGTGGCCGAACTGGTCATTGATGCGCTTGAAGTGATCGACGTCGATCATGAGACACACGAGGGACTGGTGGGCGCGCTGCGCGCGTGCCAGCTCCTCGCGCAGGCGCGCGTGCAGGTAGCGGCGGTTATGGAAGCCGGTGAGAAAGTCCGTAAGGCCGCTGCGCAGCAGGCGGGCGCGATTGACCGCATTCTCCATGCAGATCGCGGCCACCAATCCCAGGTGCGCGAGGAAGTCACTCGCCAGCTCCGGGGTGAATCGCTGCGGGTCGGTGCTCACGAACACCAGCACGCCGTCGAGCTCGTCATGACGGCGCAGCGGAATGAGGGCGATGCTCCCCGCGTGCGCGATTCCCGGCAGCAGCAGCTCGTGATCGGCCTTGCGGAACGGGCCGAGCCACGGGCGCTCGAGGTTAGCGAGCTGCGGGGCGATGGTCATCAGGGCGTCGACGAAGCACACGCCCTGCACCGGCTCCGGCGCCTGTCCGTCGCCGGCGAACAGATGACGGATTTCGTGCTGCGGGTCGTGCAGCATGAGCGACACGCCATCGAGCTGGTAGGAGACCCGCAAGCCCGCGATGAGCCGCTCGAAGAGCTGCGCCAGGGAGCCGGCGCGCAGCAACTCCAGCTCCCGCTCCTGGGTCTTGCGCAGCAGCGAATCGTTGCGGCCGACTTCCTCGGTGAGCGCCGCGAGCTGCCGTTGCAGCGCCTGCACGGTGTTGGCCGGCGCCTCACTGGCCAGCGCGTCACTGGCCAGCGACTCCCGTTGCGGTCGGATCATGCGTGCGACTCCCCTGGTCCTTCAGGCGCGGCGCTCGGTTGCCGAGCGCCGATCCGCAAGATAATCGCGCCCGCGCCGCATCAAAGCAACAAACGCCTTGTCGTCGCGCGACAACACCGCCGTACGGATGCGTTCCACCGCCTGGGAAAGAGCCTCCAGCGACTCTGCGCCGTAGTCATTCAGGCTCTGTATTTCATAATACAGGTCGGGACTTTCCTGGGCGACGCGACTGGCGACCTCCAGCTGCGCGTCGAACGTCGTGCTCGACATGCGCGCCAGCTTCGGCGCCGCCTCACCGCTCTCGGCGAGCACGGTGAAGAAAGCGATGTTCAGTGCATGGGAGAGGCCCAGCACATAGGCGACCAGGCGGTCGTGATCGTCGAGGCTCATGACTACCTGTTCGGCCATGGTCGGAGCGAACAGTTCCCGTGCGCCCGCCAGCGCGGCCTCGTTCCCTAAGTCCACGAACACCACGTGGCGTCCGGACAGAAGTTCCGTATCCGGACCAAACATCGGATGCACCGAGGTCACCTGGCAGCCGTGGGATTTGAGCGCCATGAGTCCGGCGCGCAGCGGCGACTTGAGCGATCCTACGTCGAAAATCACGCCCGCAGGCCGGCGCAACGCGAGCTCCCGCAGGATCGCATCGGTAATCGCGAGCGGTGTCGCCAACACGATGTAGTCGTGCTTCAGATCCGTGCTGCGCCAGTCGGCAACGTGCTGCACACCCGGCGCCGCGGGTGCCGGATCCGCGACCTCGACGTCAAATCCCTGCGAGGCGAGGAAACTCACGAACCAGCCGCCCATCTTGCCCG
Source organism: Gammaproteobacteria bacterium (assembly GCA_003156695.1). GTDB lineage: Bacteria > Pseudomonadota > Gammaproteobacteria > Steroidobacterales > Steroidobacteraceae > 13-2-20CM-66-19. Next base: position 3,211 of record PMHN01000127.1, on the reverse strand, counting down.
CGCCACCGATGACCAGCGCCCGCCGCCCGCTGCCCGCGCCGCTCGCCACCACGCTCGCCTGCTCCTGGGTCGTGAGGGAGGAGCGAATCAGAAGACGCAGCAGCTGCTCGGCCAGCGCCGGAGAAACACCGCGCTCGGCAGCCATGGCGCGCACTCCCAACAGTACGTCGCGTTCACGCCCGTAGTCGCGCGTCGGCTTACCCGTCGCGCGCTTCACCCGCGCGACCTCCTCGCTCAGGGTCTTGCGCTCGGCCACCAGCGCGATCAGCGCCCGGTCAAGATCGGTCAGGCGCTGGCGCAGATGCTCCAGCGTCACGTTATCGCCTGTCATGGGAAGGAAGCCTCCTGGAGCCGCATCCCTTTCTATCGGGGCGCGGCGGGGGGTGCAAGGGGTATGCCCACCCGCGACATCTGCGGCAGAAACCCTCTAACATTGGCGGAGATGGCCGAGCACACCGAATTGCTGCCCGATCCCCTGCCCGCCGAGCCGCTCCTGGTCGTAAGCCGCTGGCTGGCGGACGCGCGGGCGGCACGCAGCCAGCCCAATGCCAACAGCATGGTGCTGGCAACGAGCACCCCGGACGGCAAGCCGTCGGCGCGCGTGGTGCTGTGCAAGGACATCGTGCCGCAACCCGGCTATATCGTGTTCTACACCAACTACCTGTCCAGCAAGGGCCGGCAACTACAAAGCAATCCCCGCGCCGCGGTGGTCATGCACTGGGACGCGCTGCATCGCCAGGTCCGCATCGAGGGCCTGGTCACCCGGGCCCCGGCGAGCGACAGCGATACGTACTTCGCGTCGCGCTCGTGGGATAAGCGCTTGAGCGCCCGGGCCAGCGCGCAGAGCGAACCGGTAGCCTCGCGCGCGGCGCTCGAAGCCGCGGTGGCGCAGGAGGCACGCCGGCTCGGCGCACCGATTCCAGGCTCTGCGGGCGTGGATGAGAACCTGAAGATCAATATTCCCCGCCCACCGCACTGGGGTGGCTACCGTCTGTGGGCGGATGCGGTGGAGTTGTGGTCGGAAGGCGCCGCGCGTATTCACGATCGCGCCCGCTGGACGCGGGTGCTCGCCGTCAGTGGGGACACCTTCAGCCCGGGCGCCTGGTCGGTCACGCGCCTGCAGCCTTAGGCGTGTGGAAAGCAATTCGCATTGGCTTCCTGCTCCTGGTGCTCGCGGCCGTGGCGATTCAGGCGTGGCTCGATCGCGTGTCAACCCAGAGTTGGCAGCACACGCTGTGGGTCGGCATCTTCCCGTTGAATGGCGACGGCACGCCGCGGGCGCAGCGCTACGCAGAGGGGTTGTCGGTAAAGGACTTTGCGGACATCGAGGATTTCTTCGCGCGCGAAGCTCACCGCTACGGAGTACCGGTGGAGGAGCCGGTACACGTGGAACTCTACCCGGTAGGCTCTGAGCTGCCACCGGCGCTGAATCCGGGCGCCGGCCCCTTAGGCATCGCGTGGTGGAGTCTGAAGCTGCGCTGGTTCGCCGCCCATGCGAGCCAGGTGCCTGGACGTGCACCGCCCAGGATCCGCATGTTCGTCCTCTACCATGACCCGGCCACGCTTGATTGGGTGCCGGACTCGCATGGCCTGCAAAAGGGCCTGGTTGGGATTGTGCACGCGTATGCCGAGAGCGCGATGACCGGCAGCAACAACATTGTCATCGCGCACGAGCTGTTGCATACGGTGGGCGCCACCGATGAGTACGATCTGACGACCGGGATGCCGCTATACCCCAATGGTTTCGCAGACCCGGACCAGAAGCCGCTCTACCCCCAGGGCAATGCGGAAATCATGGCTGAGCGCCGCCCCTTGTCGGCACAGGAGGCGCTGATGCCGCAGAGCCTGCGCAATGTCGTCGTGGGTCCGGCGACTGCCAGCGAGATCCGGTGGACGCGGCATTGAACAGCCCGCAGGCAGGCGGGAGCCGCGGCAATGCGCTGGGGCTTGCCGCCGTTGAGCTCGGTGTGCGCGCCGGCACGCGCGAGCTGGTGCGGGGGCTTTCCATGCGGTTTGTCCCTGGCGAAGTGCTCGCCATTCTCGGCCGCAACGGCTCGGGCAAGACTCTGACGCTGCACACGCTCGCGGGCCTGCGTGCGGCCGCTGCGGGGACGGTGTCACTCGATGGTGCGGCGCTGGCAGGGCAGAAGCGCCGCGCGATCGCGCTGCGACTGGGGCTCCTGCCGCAGGACCTGGAGGATGCGTTCGTGACCACCGCGATGGAGACGGTGTTGATCGGCCGGCACCCGCACCTGGCGCTGTGGCAGTGGGAGACGGCCGCGGACGAGGAGATCGCGCGCGCCGCGCTCGCGGCGGTGGACATGGGCGACTTTGCCCAGCGCCGCATCGATACCCTCTCCGGCGGTGAGCAGCGCCGCGTCGCGGTCGCGGCGCTCCTCGCGCAGCAACCGGATATTTTTCTTCTCGATGAGCCGACCAATCACCNNCCAATCACCTCGACCCGCATCATCAGCTCGCGGTGCTCGGCCTGTTCCGCGTCCTCGCCGACTGTGGCCGCACCGTGGTCACGACATTGCATGATCCCACGCTCGCGGCGCGCTTCGCCGATCGCGTGCTGCTCTTGCACGGGGATGGCGGCTGGACGGCAGGGCCGGTGGCTACGACGCTCACCGCGGCGACGCTGAGCGAGTTGTACGTCGCACCCATGATGGAGCTCGCGAAGGACGGCCGCCGCGTATTCGTCAGTGTCTAAAGCATCTCCAGCAGGGCACGCAGCCGGCGCGAGGGCAGTGCCTGCTGGGCCCGCACGAGCTGCGGGTAACTCACGATCTGCCGTTCGAGTGCTTCGCGGAACGCAGTGACCGCGACCTGTGCGCCCACCAGGGGTGCCAGCCGACAGCAGTCCGCGACCGTGCGGGCAGGACTCGTGATGCGTGCGGGTACACCGTCGACTTCGGTGCGGTCCACGCCGTAACTCCACGCCGCACCACTGAAGCGAATGATGTGGAGGTTCAGTTCCTGCAGTCGCGGGCGACGGGCGCTGTGCGGAATGGCAAGCCAGGCCTGCGGCGGGGCCACGGGCGCGATGCCGTGCACGTGCAGCGCCGACAACACGCAGATAACGCTGTCGGGCACCTGGGCGCAGGCCATCGCAAGTGGGTCGTGCCGGTTGGGCCATGGGCCAACCACGTGGTAGAGCCCCTGTGAAACCCGCTCAACGATCCGGCGGCGGATCAGGGATGGAAGCTGA
>PMHN01000324.1:411-10383 GCA_003156695.1 Gammaproteobacteria bacterium | reverse complement strand
CGAGTTCATGCACGCCCCGCACTGCGAGCTGCACGAGGCGGATGCTCTTGAGTTTGATTTTGCGGCGCTGGCTGCCAAGCGTGGCGGCCGCTTGCGGATCATCGGCAACCTGCCCTACAACATCTCGACGCCGCTGCTGTTCCATCTGCTCGACCAGGCGGCCGCAATCACCGACCTGCTCATCATGCTGCAGCGGGAAGTCGTGGCGCGCCTCGCCGCGCAACCGGGCACGAGAGACTACGGACGCCTCACCGTCATGCTCGCGCCGCACCTCGCCGTGACGAAGCTGTTCGATGTCGGTCCCGGAGCGTTTCAGCCGCCGCCGCGGGTGTGGTCCGCCGTCGTGCGGCTTACGTTACGGCCGCAGCCGTTGTTCGCCGTGAGTCCGCACTACGCCGCGGTCGTGGCGGCCGCGTTTGCTCACCGCCGCAAGACCCTGCGCAATGCGCTCGCGCAGCTGTTATCCCGCGACCAAATCAGCGCCTGCGGCATCGACCCCGGGGCACGTCCCGAGACCCTGGCCGCGGACGCGTTCAACACCCTGGCGCAGGCCCTCGACCGCGCGCGCGGGTGAGGCTAGTCTTGTGCCCATGAGCGCACTCTACCGCCGCATTCTGCTGGTCGTGGACCTAAGCGAGGAGAGCCTGAGTATCGGACGGCGGGCGCAGACGCTCGCCGCAACGCTCAATGCCACAGTCGAGCTGCTGCATGTGGTGGAGTTCGCGCCCGTGGAGCCCATGGGCGAGACCCTCGTGCCGTCGGTGCAGATCGAGGAGGAACTCGTGGCGCGCGCCCGGCAGCGCCTGACGGCCCTCGCGGCGACATTGGGGCTCGCAGGGGCGCCCTGCCATGTAGAAAGCGGCGCTGTCAAAGTGCAAATCGTTCGCATCGCGCGCGAGCGCCAGGTGGACCTCATCATTCTCGGCAGCCGCGAACGGCACGGGTTGTCGATCCTGTTGAATTTCACCGAAGACAGCGTGCTGCACGCCGCGCCCTGCGACGTGCTGGCGATGCGGCCGGAGCGCGCCTGAAGCCATGGCGCCCGCTGAGCACCTGATTCGGGTCGACGTGGAGACCAGTTACCTCGATGAGCAGTCCGATCCACGCGAGCACCGCTTCGTCTTTGCCTACACCATCACCATCCGCAACGAAGGCCAGATCCCGGCGCGCCTGCTGACGCGGCACTGGGTCATCACCGACGCCAACGGCAAGGTCGAGGAAGTGCGCGGCGACGGTGTCGTGGGCGAGCAGCCCTATCTGCAACCGGGTCAGGGGTTTCGCTACTCCAGCGGCGCGGTGATCGAGACCCCCGTCGGCTCCATGCAGGGCAGCTACCAGATGCTCGGCGACGACGGCGCGCACTTCGACGCACCCATCGAACCTTTCCGGCTCGCCATGCCGGGCATCCTGCAGTGAGCCGTTATGCCATCGGCGACCTGCAAGGCTGTGATCGGGAACTGCGCGCGCTCCTGAAGCTGCTGAAGTTCTCGGCCGATCGGGACCGCCTGTGGTTTGTAGGCGATCTCGTCAACCGCGGACCCGGGTCGCTCGAGACGCTGCGCCTGGTGCGCTCACTCGGCGACAACGCGGTGGTAGTGCTCGGCAACCACGACCTGCACCTGCTGGCGGTGGCTTACGGCGTGGATCGCAAGCGCAAGTCCGACACCCTCGACGCCGTGCTCAGCGCGCCGGATCGCGAGCAACTGCTCGAATGGCTGATCACGCGCGCGCTGGCGCACGCAGAAGGGACGGACCTCATGGTGCATGCCGGGCTCGTACCGCAATGGTCCGCGGGCCAGGCGCTCGCCCTGGCGCGCGAAGTCGAAACGGCGCTGGCACGTGACCCACGCGCGCTGTTTGCGCACATGTACGGCGATGAGCCGCAGTGCTGGAGCGAGGAGCTCAAGGGTGCGGAGCGGCTGCGGTTCGTAATCAATGTGCTCACGAGATTACGCGTGTGCACCGGCGACGGGCGGGTTGACCTCGGCATGAAAGGCGAGCCGCCACCACCACCGTCGCCGCTGCACCCATGGTTCGAGCTTGAGACCCGGCGCAGCCGCGATACCCGCATCATCTTCGGACACTGGTCGGCGCTCGGATTGGTACAGCGCCACGGCGTCGTGGGACTGGATACCGGCTGCGTATGGGGTGGCGCACTTACCGCCTTCGATCTGGATCGCGAGCGCGCGCCGATCTCGCTCGGCTGCGGCGCTCACCAGCTCATCGGCGCGGCTTAGCGTCAGGCAGAACCGGCACAACCGGCGCGGGCCCCCAGGAAACGCTGATCTGCGCGGTGTGTGTGTTGTAGACCCCGGGAGCGAGTTCCAGGTCGACCGGTTTGGGCGCGCCTGCTGTGATCGGCAGGCTCACGAGCTCATCCGCCTGCACCTGCAGCAGACCGATAGAGCCCGGCGTGACTCTGAAGGCCAGCCGCACCGGCCAGGTGTGGTCCGCGGGGGGCTTGAGCACGATGCTCCCGGACCCGCTCGCAGCAGTTAAGTCCACCAGCAGCGTGTTGCGCTTCCAGAATTGCGGCGCGCTTGCGAGAGTTGCGCCCGAGATGTTGAGCTCGTGAACCTCGGCGGGCGGCGGTGGTGGCGGGTGTCGCCACGGCCAATGGCTGCAGGCGGCGCACAGCAGCAGCCCCAGCGCTGTGGCCGCGCGAGCCCCGGCATGCGTCACGAACCTGCCGTACATTGCGTCCTCCATTAGCCGACCGGCAACGCGTAACATACGCGAAAGGCAAGGAGCACACATGTCCCTGCAAGCATTCAATTTCCGACAGTGGATCGACGCCAACCGGGCGCAGTTGGTACCCCCGGTTGGCAACAAGCGCGTGTTTCACGACGGTGACTTCATCATCATGGTCGTGGGCGGCCCGAACGCCCGCAAGGACTACCACGTCGATCCGGGCCAGGAGTTCTTCTACCAGCTCGAAGGCGACATGGTGCTCAAGACCATGCAGGATGGCCGGGCGGTGGATGTGCCGATCCGCGCCGGTGAGATTCTGCTCATACCTCCCAACATGCCGCACTCGCCACAACGTCCGGCGAACACGGTCGGGCTCGTGGTCGAGCGCGCACGCCGTGCGGACGAACTCGACGGCTTCCAGTGGTACTGCGAGCGCTGCGGCGAGCGCCTGTACGAGGAGTTCTTTCAGCTCACCGACATCGAGAAGCAGTTTCCGCCGGTGTTCGAGCGGTTCTTTTCGAACCGCGCGGCGCGCACCTGCCGGCACTGCGGCACGGTCATGGAACGTTCCGTGTGAACGCCCGGATCACGCTGCACGGCGGCGATTTGCAGATAGACCTGTCGCGTCCCGTGAGCCTCGCACTGACACTGGACTTCAACGGGCCGCAACCGCGCCATTTCGGCGCGCCGCGCGCGACCGCCCGGCCGTTCGAGGCGCCGGGGTTTTCGGGCGCCGTTGCGAGCGGCGCCAGCTGCAACTGTGAGGTCATCACGCTGATCCCACATTGCCAGGGCACGCATACGGAGTGCGCGGGTCACCTCACGCGCGAGACGCTGGACGCGTATCGCGTCGTGCCGGCGGGATTCGTGCCGGCGGTGCTGCTGTCCGTTACGCCCGAGGCTCCCGCGGTCAGCGGCGAGAGCACCGGACCTGCGCCGGCGGCCGGGGACCTCATCGTCAGCGCCCGGGCGATCGGCCATGCCTGGCCCCCCGCGGTGCCGTTCGAGGCGCGCGCGCTCGTCATCCGCACGCTCCCCAACAGCGCCGACAAACGCGCGCGCGATTATACGCTGGCGAGTGCGCCGTACCTGTCGCGGGAGGCGGCGCAGCTTTTGGTCAGCCGCGGCATCCTGCATCTGATCGTTGACGTGCCCTCGCTCGACCGCACGCACGACGCGGGCCGGCTCACTGCTCACCGGGTTTTTTTCGGGCTGCCGCCAGGCTCAGCGCAGCTGGGCGCCGCGGCACGCGCGGAGGCCACCATTACCGAATTCGCTTTCGTCCCGGACGAGCTCCCCGACGGCGCCTATTTTCTGCAGCTGCAGGTGCCCGCGCTGGCGGGCGATGCTGTGCCGAGCCGCCCGCTACTGTATCCACTGCTGCCTTGCGCAAACCCATGAACCATGCCGCAACACTACAGGACGCGCGCGAGCGTGACAGCACCGATCCCTTGCGCGCTTTCCNNGGAAGTGGTCTACCTGAGTGGCCATTCACTGGGGCTTGCGCCGCTGGCGGTGCGGGAACTGCTCTCGCAGGAACTGGACGAGTGGTCGCGGCTCGCCGTGCAGGGGCACGAGCATGCACGCCGACCCTGGGTCCCGTACCACGAAAATCTCACCGCGGGACTCGCCGCCCTGACGGGGGCGCACCCCGGCGAGGTCGTCGCCATGAACTCCCTCACGGTCAACCTGCACCTGATGCTGGCGAGCTTCTATCGACCCGCCGGGCGGCGCACGAAAATCCTGATCGAGAGCGGCGCCTTCTCCTCCGACCGGCACGCCGTGGCCTCGCAAATCGCCTGGCACGGGCTCGATCCCGCGACCCACCTCATCGAGCTCGCCCCCCGCGCGGGCGAGGACACGGTGGCGGAGGCCGCGATCGAGGAGTGCCTGCAGCAGCACGGCGGAGAGATCGCGCTGGTGCTGTGGCCTGGCGTGCAGTTTCGTACCGGCCAGGCGTTCGACCTGGCGCGCATTGCGCGCGCCACGCACGCCCAGGGATGCGTCATGGGATTCGATCTCGCGCATTCCATCGGCAACACGCCACTGTCANNCGTGTGGTGCAGCTACAAGTACCTTAACGGCGGCCCCGGCGCGATCGGCGGCTGCTTCATCCCCGAGCGGCACGCACAGGCGCAGTCGCGCACACAGCACAGCGGCGGTGTGCCCGGCGCGCGGCTTGCCGGCTGGTGGGGCCATGAGCTTGAGACCCGCTTCCTCATGGAGCCGCAGTTCCGTGCCGCCGAGGGCGCCAGCGCGTGGCAGATCAGTAACCCCCCGATTCTCTCGGCTACGCCGCTCATCGCCTCGCTCGCGATCTTCGCGGAAGCCGGCATGCCGCGGCTGCGCGCGAAATCGGTCGCGCTGACGGACTTCATGGACACGCTGGTGCGCCGCCTGGAACCGCAGGTGCGCATCCTCACGCCGCGCGCGAGTGCAGCGCGCGGCTGCCAGTTGTCCATCCACATCGCGGGGGGAACACAGCGCGGGCGCGCCGTGTTCGATGCACTGCTGGAGCGCGGCGTGGTGTGCGACTGGCGCACGCCGGACATCATCCGTGTGGCGCCCGTACCTTTGTACAACCGCTTCGAGGACGTCGCGCACTTTGCCCACACCCTGCGCGAGCTCGTCGGACCGGGCGCATGAAGACCATGGCGCACGCGAGCGTCAATATCGTTGGCGCGGGACTCGCGGGTGCGCTGCTCGCGGTGCTGCTCGCCAGGCGCGGCTACGCCGTTACGCTCTTCGAGCGGCGGTCCGACCCGCGCCAGTCGCAGCCGGAACGCGGACGCTCCATCAACCTCGCCCTCGCCGCCCGTGGCATGCGCGCGCTGGAGCGCGCCGCCGTCCTGGAAGGCATCCGCCCGCTGCTCATCCCGATGCGCGGGCGGATGGTCCACGAGCTGTCCGGCAAGGTCAGCTTGCAGGCCTACGGGCAGCGCGAGCACGAGGTGATCTACTCGGTCGGACGCGCGGACCTTAACCGCGTGCTGATCGAGGAGGCGTTGCGCCATCCGGGCGTAAGCGTTGAATTCAACCAACAGTGCCTCGGCGCTGATCCCGCTCGCAATGTGCTGCGGCTGCGCGATCAGCTCGCCGCTACCGAGCGGGAAGTGGCGCTCAGCGTAACCATCGCCACCGATGGCGCGGGGTCCGCGGTGCGCTCGAGCCTTGCCGACCGCGGGCTCGTCACCGTGCGCGAGGAATGGCTCGACCACGACTACAAGGAATTCACCATTCCGGCCGCCGCCGGCCGCCACGCACTACAGCGCGAGGCGCTGCATATCTGGCCGCGCGGCGGCTTCATGCTCATCGCCCTGCCCAACACCGACGGCAGCTTCACGGCAACCCTGTTCCTCGCGCGCAGCGGCGGCACTGCGAGCTTCGCTGCGCTCACCTCGCCTGAGCTTGCGGCGCAGTTTTTTGCGCGCGAGTTCCCGGACGCCGTCCCGCTCATGCCCGAGGTACGCGCGGAATTCGCCCGTAACCCGCAGGGACAGCTCGGCAGCGTGCACGCCGCGCCCTGGCAGCTCGGAGGCCAGCTGCTGCTGCTCGGCGACGCGGCGCACGCGATCGTGCCCTTTCACGGCCAGGGGATGAACGCGGCGTTCGAGGATTGCCTGGCGCTGGATGCCCTGCTCGATACTCACGGAAGTTGGGAGACGGCGTTTGGTGAGTTCGAGGCACTGCGGCGGCCGAACGCGGCCGCGATATCGCAGATGGCGGTTGAGAACTACACCGAGATGCGCGACACGTTGCTGGACCCGCACTACCTGCGGCGCAAGTCCATCGCCATGGGGCTCGAGCGGCGCTTCCCAGAACGTTTTATCCCGCGCTACTCCATGGTGATGTTTCACCCGGAAATCCCCTATGCGGAGGCGCTGCGCCGTGGCGGCGTACAGGCACAGATTCTCGCGGAACTCGACGGCGGGGATCGCGGCGCGGATTCACCGCTGGCGGCAAAGCTGGTGGGCGAGCGCCTGACGCCGATCACATCGGCGCGATAAGCCACGCCATCGGAACCCGACGATCGTGCGGGCGGGAGGCGCCGCGTGCAGACACGGCCGCGAAATTGTGACGCAGAATGTCGGCATGCCCGCCTTGCATGTAGACATTTTCCGTCACATTTAGCAGAGCAGCCACGCCATCGGCGACCCCACGCCCGCCGGCGCTACGCCCCCGCGGCGCCGCGACGCTCGAGCGTCACGAACTTCATTGCGTAGGCGTGGCGCTCATCGGCGGCGTGTTCACTGCACTCAACCTCGCGCCACTCGCTTGGGGAAAACTGCGGCACGACCGTGTCGCCTTCCACCTCGGCGAGCACCTGGGTGAGATAGATGCGCGTGGCGAGGGGCAGTGTCAGGCGGTAGACCTCCGCGCCGCCGATCACGGCAAGCTCGGCGCTCGCGGCTGCCCGCTGCAACGCCTCCGACACCGAGTGCACGACGGTGACTCCCGCGGCCTGCCAGTCGCGCGCTCGCGTCAGGACGAGGTTGTCACGTCCCGGCAGCGCGCGGCCGATCGATTCGTATGTCTTGCGGCCCATGAGAATGGGCTTGCCGAGGGTGAGCGCCTTGAAACGCTTCAGGTCTGCCGGCAAGTGCCACGGCATGGCGTTGCCGCGCCCGATGACGCCGTTGCGGGCCATGGCAACGAGCAGCGAAATCGTCGGGCGCGCGCTGATTCAGATCTCCACCGCGGTGTTGAGGATCACGACATCGCGGAATGGCATGCGGAAGAACTCCGCTGCCTGGGTGCTGTACTGCTGCATGCGCGCGAACAGCCGCCGTTGCAGGCCGCGCAGGCCGGGCAGCGGACGCGCGCGCACCACGTGCCGGCCGACGAAGAACGAGCTGTCCTCGGTGAACACGCGCAAGCCGCGCGCGCGGCACGCCTTGAGCGCTTCCGCAACATCGGGGGTCTCCATGAAGCCAAAGCGCGCGGTGATGAAGTAGACCCCCGGGGCCGCCTCCTCCACCTTCAACCGGTGCGCGGAATCCTGCCGCGGGGTATCGGCGATCTCAACGTTGAGGATGATGACGCGCTGGTGCACAACGCCGTTGTGCTCGATGTTGCGGATCAGTGCCGACGGCACCAGGGCGGCGTTACTCGCGAGGAACACACCGGTCCCGGGCACGCGATGCACACCGGCAACGAGTTTGGTGAGCTCGCTACGCGGCACGGCGAGCTTGGCAAGCGCCGCGCGCAGCTCCATACGCCCGGTGCGCCAGGTCATGAAGACCAGGCACAGGGCGCCGGCAAGCGTGAGCGGAATCCACCCGCCGGAGGGCACCTTGGTCATGTTGCCGGCCACGAACGCGAGATCAGTGATGAGCATCAGGCCGAACAGCGCTGCAACCTGCCACCTCGGCCAGTTCCATTGCGTGGCCGCCACGAACGCGCCAAGGATCGTGGTCACGAGCATGGTGCCGACCACGGCTGCGCCATAAGCGCCACCCAGGGCGGCGGAGGAACCAAAGCCAACCACGAACAGAATGACGGCCGGAAACACCAGCCAGTTGACGATCGGGACGTAGATCTGGCCCTGCTCCACCGCTGAGGTCTGCAGCACCCGCAGGCGCGGCAGCAGATCCAGCTGCACTGCCTGGCGGGCCATCGAGAAGGCTCCCGAGATCGTCGCCTGCGAGGCGATGACGGCGGCCATGGTGGCGAGCACCACCAGCCACGGCAGGATTGGGGCCGGCACCAGGTGGTACAGCAGATGCTCGGCGGGCTTGCCCATTTCCAGCAGCAACGCGCCCTGGCCGAAGTAATTGAGGACCAGCGCGGGACCCACAAGGGCAAACCAGGCGATGCGTACCGGGGTCTTGCCGAAATGCCCCATGTCGGCGTACAGCGCCTCCCCGCCCGTGATGGCGAGGAATGCGCCGCCGATGATGGCGAGCGCAACCGGCGGGCGATTGAACAGCAGGCTGATGCCCACGTACGGGTTCAGTGCCTGCAACACCTCCGGATGACGGGCGATGGGAATCGCGCCCAGCACCGCTATCAGCACGAACCACACGACCATGATGGGACCGAAGAGCTTCGCAACGCTTGCCGTGCCGCGGCGCTGGTACGCAAACAGCACCGTGATCACGGCGATGGTGGTCGGGATGACGTAGCTCTTGAAGCCGGGATTGAGGACCTCGAGACCTTCGACCGCGCCTAAGACCGAGATCGCCGGCGTGATCAGCGCATCGCAGAAGAAAGTCGCGGTGCCGGCGAGTGCCAGACCCACGGCGATCTTGGCCCAGGTGCTACCGTGGATGAGCCGCCGCTGCGCCAGCGCAAACAGCGCCAGGATTCCGCCCTCGCCCTGGTTATCAGCGCGCATGATGATGATCACGTACTTGAGCGTGACGGAAATCGCGAGGCTCCAGAAGATCAGCGATAGCACGCCCAGCACCGCGGCGGTGCTGAAACCCCCGGCGGCGTCAAGCGACTGCTCCAGCGCGTACAGCGGGCTCGTGCCGATGTCACCGTACACGATGCCGGTGGCGCCCACGACCGCAGGGAAACTGAAACGTCGCGCGTTGTTCACGTTATTTGCGAGCTCGCGACTGCCGCTTCAAGGGGGTCGCTACGGGTTCCGGCCACAGCATGGTACCGCGGCAGCCCGCGAAACCGCAGTGGCAGGCGAAGATCTCATCGACGTCCGGCGGATCGTCGGCTTCGCGCTGGATCTGGTAGTCGTAGGTGAGTTCCTCGCCCGGCTCGATGGTGCGCAACGCATCGATGAACACCCGGCGGTCCTCAATCACCGACTCGCAGTTGGGCTCGCAGGCGTGATTCATGAACCGTGCTTCGTTGCCGTTAATCCCGGCGTCGATGACCGTGCGTGTATCGACGATGAAGAGAAAGGTGTGATTGTCGTTGGGCTGCCTGTCGCCGTAACGGCGGTCCGCCTCGCGGTGCGACACGCGCTCGCCCAGGTACTCGATGACGCGTGTGCCCTTGGGAATGCGCCGCACAGCGAACACGCCCTTGCCGTGCAGCCGTGACTCGCGCACTTCGATGTGGTCAAGCGCTGCCGCGACCCGTTGCGACACGCTACACCGCCACCGGCGCCCTGATCGGCGCGTGATGCTGGTAATTCACAAACTCGAAGTCCTCGAACTGGTAGTCGAAAATGCTCGCCGGGCGGCGGCGGATGACCAGCCTGGGTAACGGGAATGGCGCGCGCGTGAGCTGCTCATCCGCCTGCCCGAGATGATTCAGGTACAGATGGCAATCGCCGCCGGTCCAGATGAGCTCGCCCGGCTCCAGATCGCACTGCTG
>PMHN01000324.1:0-393 GCA_003156695.1 Gammaproteobacteria bacterium | reverse complement strand
ACTGACGATGATACGGCGCGAGTCGGGGTTGCTTCTGAGGCTCGCGATTGCCTGGGAAATCTGGTCGATGGTGTGGCCGTCGGCAGCGAGCCACGCGCGCCACTGCTTGCCGTAAACCGGCCCGAGCTCGCCGCGCTCGTCCGCCCACTCGTCCCAGATGCTCACGCCGTGCTCGCGCAGCCAGCCGACGTTGGTCTCGCCACGCAGGAACCACAGGAGCTCGTACACCACCGAACGCAGGTGAATCTTCTTGGTGGTCACGAGGGGAAAGCCGGCGGCAAGATCAAAGCGCATCTGGTGCCCGAACACCGCCAGCGTGCCGGTGCCGGTGCGATCACCCTTGGGCACGCCCGCACCACGGATGTGCCGCACGAGATCGAGGTACTGCTTCAT
>PMHN01000035.1 GCA_003156695.1 Gammaproteobacteria bacterium | reverse complement strand
ACGATCGACGCGACCTGCCCGCTGGTCTCCAAGGTCCACAGCGAGGGCCAGCGCTATGCCGGGCAAGGCCGTGAGATCGTGCTAATCGGCCATGCCGGCCACCCCGAAATCGAGGGCACGATGGGCCGCATCAACGGCAAGGTGCATCTCATCTCCAAGGCCCAGGAAGTCGCCGGGCTCACCGTCGGCGATCCGCACAAGCTTGCCTTCATCACCCAGACCACGCTGAGCGTCGACGACACTCGCGCGGTGATCGACGCGCTGAGGCAGCGCTTTCCCGACATCGTCGGCCCCGACACCAAGGACATCTGCTACGCGACGCAAAACCGCCAGCACGCGGTGCGGGAACTAGCGCAGCAGGTGGAGGTTGTATTGGTGGTGGGTGCCGCCAACAGCTCCAACTCCAACCGGCTGCGCGAACTCGCCGATCGCGCCGGGGTGCCGGGTTACCTGATCGACGGGCCGGAAGACCTGCGCGCGGAGTGGTTCACGGGCCGGCGCGCCGTCGGAGTCACCGCGGGCGCCTCGGCGCCGGAGTTGCTGGTGCAGCAGGTGGTCGAGCGCCTGGTCAGCTGGGGCGGGGAGCGACCTACGGAAGTGGTCGGGCGCGAGGAGCGGGTGTTCTTCACGCTGCCGCGTGAGCTGCGCCGCGCCGACAGTCCCGAAGAGGGCGAGGTGCCCGAGCACCGCTGAGCGTCCCGGAGCAAAACCGGCCTGATATGAGCCACTACGCAAGTACTTGACGGCGTCAACTATTGGCGACAGCATTACCCCAATCGAGGAGGTTGGACGTGCAAGCCGATGTAGACACCCAGGTCGAGGCGGTGCGCAGATTCAATCGCTTCTATACCCAGCGGATAGGGGTGCTGCAAGAGGGTTTGCTGGCAAGCCGGTTCACACTTGCACAGGCGCGGGTGTTGTTTGAGCTCGGTACACACACGACCGTCACGGCTGGCGAACTGATCGTGAGACTGGATCTGGATCCGGGGTACCTCAGCAGAATTCTCCAGGGCTTCGTCGATTCGAGGCTGGTGATGCGCAAGCAGTCATCCGCGGACGCTCGGCGCGTGGACCTGTCGTTGACGGTCAAAGGGCGCAAGGCGTTTGCCGACCTGGACCAGCGATCTCGGCGCAGTGTTGGTAAATTGCTTAAGCCCTTGTCACAGGCGCATTGCGCGAGATTGCTCGACGCCATGCGAACGGTGCAGGCGACCTTTTCCACCGCAAGCGCCCCGCGGCACCCGCACATTGCAATTCGGCCCTACCAGATCGGCGACGTCGGCTGGGCGATTGAGCGGCACGGGCGGCTATATGCCGACGAGTTCGGTTGGAATAAGGGGTTCGAGGCGCTGGTCGCGACGCTCTTTGCGAAGTTTGCCACTCAGCATGATCCAACGTCAGAGCAATTCTGGGTTGCCGACGTGGATCGGGAACGTGCGGGCTGCGTGTTTGTCGTGCGCTCGGATCAGGACCCGCACGCGGCTCAGCTGCGTTGTCTGTTAGTCGATCCTCGTGCACGCGGGCTTGGGCTTGGGCGTCGACTCGTGCAAGAGTGCCTCAGTTTTTCGAAAGCCGCTGGGTATCTGCGCATCATCTTGTGGACCAATGATGTTCTGCTAGCTGCACGTAAAATTTATGAGTCGACTGGGTTTTCGCTCGTGGAGGAATCCCCACATAACAGCTTCGGACATGATCTGGTTGGGCAGACCTGGGCGCGCGTACTATGAAGCCCGCAACCGATTCTGGTACACGGATTTCTTGAGCTTCCAGCGCTTGTGTGACCACGGCCAGTCCGGCGGTGCGGCGCGAATCTGCTCCTCCACGAGCCGGGCATAGCGCTCGGTGAGGGCGCCAGCGGGCAGCGCCTCGCCGCCTGGAGCGAGCGGCTGGAAGCGCATTTCGTAGTGGCCGCGGCCGAGACGGCGCATGCGGATGAAAAACACCGGGAAGCGCGTGACGCGGGTGATTTCCTCAGGCCCCAGGTAGAAGGCGCTGTCGCGGTTCAGGAACCGCGTCCAGTGCTTGGTCTCGCTGGTGGTGGGTTCCTGGTCGGCGACCATGGCGATTGCGCGCACCACGTCGCGCCGCTTGATGATGTCCGCCAGGAGATCCTTCGCCGGCACCAGGCGGCTGCCGAAGCGGGTGCGCAGCTTTTTCATTTCCCGCTCGGCCCAGCTGTCCACCAGCGGCTTGTAGGCGGCGTCCAGCGGGTAGCCGAGCTTCAGGGACAGTGCGAGCAGCATCCACTCCCAGTTGCACTGGTGCGCGGCCACCAGCAGCACCGGCTGGCCGCCTTCAAGGTGCGCGAGCGGCAGCTCAAGATCCCGGATCTCGACGCGCCTGAGGATCTCACCGGGCGTCATGGTCGCGGACTTGATGATTTCCACGAACATCTGCGCGAACCCGAGGTAGTAGTCGCGCATCACGGCGCGCAGGCGCTCTTCGTCGAAGTCCGGAAAGGCGCGCGTGAGGTTCTCGCGCACGATGCGCTCACGGTAAGGAAACACGCGAAACGCCAGCCAGGCGGCCAGCCCCGCGAACGCATACAGCGCGGCGAACGGAATGCGCGACAGCAGCCGCACCCACCACGCGGCGCGCGGTTCGGCAGGCTCGGCAGCCGGGGCTGCGGCGGTGTTGGACTCGGTCGTCGTCAAGCGCCTTTAGCTGGCCGCGTGCGATGGCTTGCCGGGTGCAGTCGGGGGACCGGGCTGCGCAACCAGCACGCGGCCGAACTTCGGCGCGAGCCAGCGCTCGACGTCGTCGATCAGCGTAAAGGCCGCCGGCACGATGACCAGCGTCAGCGCGGTCGAGGTGATGAGTCCACCGATCACCGCGATCGCCATGGGCGCGCGGAATTCTGTGTCCCCACCCAGACCCAGGGCCACCGGCATCATGCCGGCGACCATGGCGACCGTCGTCATGACGATGGGGCGCGCACGCTTGTGGCCCGCCTCGCGGATGGCAGTGAGCCGGTCTTTGCCGGCGCGCATCTCCTCGATGGCGAAGTCCACCAGCAGGATGGAGTTCTTCGCCACGATCCCCATCAGCATAAGGAAGCCGATCATGACCGACAGCGACAGCGAGTAACCGGTGATGAACACCGCGAACACCGCGCCGCCGATGGACAAGGGGAGCGAGGAGAGAATG
This sequence comes from Gammaproteobacteria bacterium, assembly GCA_003156695.1. GTDB lineage: Bacteria > Pseudomonadota > Gammaproteobacteria > Steroidobacterales > Steroidobacteraceae > 13-2-20CM-66-19. The sequence continues at coordinate 6,944 of PMHN01000035.1, read as the reverse complement.
GTGATCGGCTGCAGCACGCGCGCGAACAGCAGTACCAGCACCGCGAACACCATCAGCACCCCTGTCGCCATGGCGATGGCAAAGTTAGTGACCAGTTCGTTCATCCAGCGCGCCGTGCCCACGTCCACTCGCTGCACTCCCTGTGGAAGGTGTTTGAGCGTAGGCAATTCGTTAATTTTCTTCATCGCGGGTCCGAACTCGACGCCGTTCAGATCGGCCTCGATGGAGATGCGCCGGCTCTGGTTGTAGCGGCGCACGCGCGTCGGTCCCACGCCGAAGCTGATGTCGGCGACGGCTTTCAGCGGTACCGCGCCGCCGGAAGCCGTGGGCACCGGCAGGTTCTCGAGCGTTGAGAGGTCCTTGCGGCTGTCTTCGGTTAGGCTGACACGGATCGGCACCTGCCGATCGGCGAGGGAGAACTTGGCGCTGTTCTGGTCCAAATCGCCAAGGGTCGCGATGCGGATCGTCTCACTGATGTTCTCCACCGTCACGCCAAGCTGCGAGGCAAGGTCCAGGTGGGGCTTGACCAGGATCTCCGGCCTCGGCATGTCACTGTTGATGCGCGCATCGCGCAGTTCGGGCAGCTTCTGCATCTCGGCGACCAACTGGCGTGCGGTGTGGTCAGTGAGCACCGGATCGTCGCCGGTGATGTAGATGCTGATGTCGCGGCCGCTGTCGTCGCCGCCGCGCTGGAAGTGCAGCTGTGCGTCCGGGACCGCCTTCAGGTCTTTGATGACGCGGTCTTCCCAATCATGTTGCGAGACTTTGCGCTGATTGCGGGGCACGAGCGAGATGTCCAGTTCACCGGTGCGCACGCCGTCGTCAGACTGACCAATGGACTCGACGATATTGGTGACCTCGGGTTGGCGCGCGAGGATGCGGTAAGCGGCGGCCGAGACCGCCGAGGTGTCCTCCAGGCGCACGCCCGGCGGCATCTCGAGCATGAGAGAGGAGGCACCGACGTCGTCTTCTGGCACGAATGACTTGGGGATGAGGACCAACCCCACGATGGAGATAACGAAAAACAGCCCGCCCGCCGCCACCGTCTTCCAGCGGTGCTTGGCGCACCAGGTGACGCTGCGCAGGTACCAGGCCATGATCGGGCCGTCGGTGTGCGTGGCGATCTGGTCGGACTTGAGTGTATAGGCCGCGATCACCGGCGTGATGAGGCGCGCGNNAAAAACACCGCCGCCGCCACCGTGAGGCCGAACTGGATGAAGTACTGCCCGGTGAGGCCGCCCATGAAGCTCACCGGCAGGAACACCGCGATAATGGTCGCGGAGGTAGCGACTACCGCCAGTCCGATCTGGTCGGCGGCATCGAGCGCCGCCTGGTAGCCGCTCTTGCCCATGCGCATGTGGCGCACGATGTTCTCGATCTCCACGATGGCATCGTCCACCAGCACGCCGGCGACCAGGGACAGCGCCAGCAGGCTGATGGAGTTGAGCGTGAAGCCCATCCATTGCATGAAAGCGAAGGTCGGGATCGCGGACAGCGGAATGGCGAGCGCCGAAATGAGTGTCGCGCGCGTATCGCGCAGGAACAGCCACACCACCAGCACCGCCAGAGCTGCGCCTTCCAGCAGCGCGCTGATGGAGGAGTTGTAGGTGTCCTTGGTGTAGGTCACCGTGGTGAAGATCTGTGTCAGCTTCACCTGTGGGTTTTCGGTGCTGACCTTGGCGAGCTCGGCATGGATCTCGTTGTAGACGCTCAGGTCCGAGTAGCCCTTGGCTTTCTTCACCCCGAAGGTGGTCGCGGGGCGACCGTTCAGCCGTGCCACCGTGCGGATCTCCCCGACACTGTCGATCACGTTGGCAAGATCCGAGAGGCGCGCGAAGCGGCCACCCGAGAGCGCGATCTGCGTGTCACCGAGCGCCGCCGCGGTGTGCGCGCCGCCGAGTACGCGGATCGCCTGCTCGCCGCCACCGACCTGCGCGCGGCCGCCGGCGGGGTCGAGATTGAGCGTGCGCAGCTGCTCGTTGACTTCGGCAGCAGTGATGCCGAGCGCCTGCATGCGCGCCGGGTCCAGTTCTACGCGGATCTCGCGGTTGACGCCGCCGCCACGATTCACCTGCGCAACCCCCGGGATGGACAGCAGGCGCTTGGTGATGGTGTTGTCGACGAACCACGACAGCTCCTCCTGGTTGAGACTGTTGGAGCTGACGGCGTAGTAGACGATGGAGTTGCCGTCGGCGTCGATGCGCTGCACGACGGGTTCCTGGATGCCCTGCGGCAGGTTTGAGCGCACCTTGGCCATGGCGTCGCGCACGTCGGCGACCGCGCGATCGATGGGCGTACCGATGTTGAATTCGATGAAGACGTTCGCCTGTCCCTCGGTCGCCCAGGAGGTGATGGAGCTGATGTTGCCGATGCTGGCAACCGCGCCCTCAACCTTCTGCAGGACCTGAGTCTCCAGTTCCTGCGGCGCCGCGCCCGGCTGCGCCACGCTGACGATCACGCCCGGGAAGGAGACGTCGGGGTTGAGCGTCACGGGCAGACGCACGAAGGACACAATGCCCATGAAAAGCAGCACGACGAACAGCACCACCGGCGGCAGTGGGTGCTTGATGGCCCACGCGGAAATGTTGCGCATCAGCGTGACTCCCCGGTGGCGCCCCCGCTCGCGACCTGCACGGGCTCACCGTCGCGCAGGAATCCGCCCGCGGTCGTGACGACTCGCTCGGTGCCGGTGAGTCCCGAGCCGATGACAATGCCGTCGTCGCCGGTGTCCGCAACACTCACGGCGCGTCGCTCGGCCTTACCCTGGGCGTTGACGATAAAAACGTAGCTGCCGGCGGTATCCGCCAGCACGGCGGTCTGCGGCACCACCGGCCGCTGCGACTTGCCGATGGTCACCGAGCCGCGTGCAAAAGCGCCCGGCCGCAGCGCCGGATCCGGAGTCAAGGCAATGCGGATCTCCCCCAGACGTGTCGCTGGATCGATGATCGCGCCCAGCAGGCGCACCCGGCCGGGGAAGGCGCGCGGCAGCCCGGTGAGATACACCGTGGCCGTGTCGCCTACCTTCACCTGCGCCAGGTCCTGCTCGGCGAGCTGGCCGCGCATTTCGACTTCGCCGCCGCTCGCCACCCGAAACAGCGCCTCACCGCCGGGGTTGGCGATCTGGCCCACCTCGGCCTTGCGCGTGAGCACCACGCCGTCAATGGGAGCGGTGATGCGGGTGCGCTTCACACGTGCTTCGCTTTCGGCGAGCTGCGCCGCGGCCACCTTGACGTTGGCCGCATCGGTTACTGCCGTAGCGCGGCGCTTCTCGATGTCCTCGGCCGAGAGGGCGCCGGCGGCGGCCACGCCGAGTGCACGCTTGTATTCCGCCTGGGAGAGCTCCGCCTGCGCGCGCGCCTGCTCGAGTGAGGCTGCGAGGCGATTGACCTGCGGGATCAGGATCGAATCGTCGAGCTTCGCCAGGATCTGCCCGCGCCGCACGTGATCGCCCGCTTCGACGTACACAGCGGTCACGCGCCCGGTGTCGCCGTCATTGCCGATGGGCATGTCATAGCGGGCCCCGATGCCGCCGCTGAAGGTGACATTCGAGGTAACGGCCTTCAGCGCCGGAGTCATGACGCTGATGACGGGCGCCTGCGTCTTGTCCGCCAGCGAGGTGAGGGCCGGCTTGGAGTGATGGCTGACCCACAGTGCGATGGCGACGGCGAGCGCCACGGCAAGGGCGACGCCACGGACTATCCATTTGCGGCGCGCGCCGCCTTGGTCCGCCGCATCGGGTGCCAGGGGATCTCCCGGGGAGTGCGCGAGTTGGGGCTCGGCCACGCGCTCAAAAGCCGACCGGTCACGGCCAATCCAGGTGACGGCGTCCTTCTGGGGAGCGTCGGCGTCGGGGAGATGTTCCGGGTTCGTGCCCACGGGGATTCCTTGTTTAAAGCCACCTCGGCCGCCCTGACGGCCGCTGCCGGGTTAGAACCGGCTGTTCCGTAAGAAGTTTAATCTTCCCTTAAGGAAATGCTCGCCGGAAACGCTCAAGAGAGGCGCGCGGGCGACGGGCCGAACCACCCTAAGTGTGTCGCGCCTCAGAGTCGCGAGATGGTGCCGGGAATAGGACTCGAACCTACGACCCGCGCATTACGAATGCGCTGCTCTACCAACTGAGCTATCCCGGCAGGAGCGTTGCCGAAAGGCCGCGCATTCTACAGTTTTTTGCGCAGCCGGATCACCAGATCAATGCCTGCAACCTGCATCCCCGGGGGCGGGTCGGGCAGGCGGCTGAACTCAACCGCCGGCACCGGCACGTCAATCAGGGCGCCGCTGGCCTCATCGTGAAAGTGGTAGTGCGGCTCCACATTGGAATCGAACCAGGCGCGCGCTCCGTCGACCGACAACTGCCGTATGAGCCCACGCTCTGCGAACAGGTTGAGCGTGTTGTAGACGGTGGCCTTGGAGATCCGCGCACCCGCCGAACGCAGGCTGGCGAGAATCTGCTCGGCGGAGCGATGCTGAGGCTCAGCGAGCAGCAGTCCCGCAATGCGCACGCGTTGGGCGGTGGGGCGGATTCCGCAGTCAGAGAGCCGGCGCTCGCAGCCCCCCGGGCCCGCCTGCAGCGTAGTTAGCTCCATATGGCGTCATTATAGGGGCAGAATGACCGGAACTTGCCACTTTTACCCCCGCGGCAGCGGCTGACCGCCGCTTCGGCTAAGCCTGCAACAGCTTGCTTTGCAGGTGCTGAGCAAGTTCGGCGATGGTCGGAAAGTCGAACAGCTCCGTGAGATCCACTTTCCCGGGGTATTCGCGATCGATCTGCTCGTGGATCTCGATGAGCTTCAGTGAGCTCGCGCCGATCTCAAAGAGATTGTCATGGATGTCCACCCGCTTGCCCTCGAGCGCCTTGTCGCAGATGCCCTTCAGGCGCTCTTCGATCGCGGTGCGCGAGCCCGCCTCCGGCCCGCGTTGTGCAGCGCGCAGGGCCGCGAGCTCCTGCTGGCCCGCATCGAACTCCCCGTCCGCGTAGCTCTCCTCGAGCAGATGCCGCTGGATCTTGCCGCTGGTGGTCTTGGGGATGCGTTTGACGGGGAGAACTGCCGCTACCTCGAGGCCGGCCTGTTCATTGATGAGCCGCGCGACCTGGGTAGCCAGCGGCAGGAAGTCCGCCATGCCGCCGCGGTGCAGAACAAACACCACCAGTTGCTCGAGCTGCGTGCCGCGCGAGCGCACTCCGGCGGCGACCACCTTACCGAGCTCCAGTCCCGGGGCGCGTTGCGCGATGGCCTCCAGATCGTGCGGGTAGTAATTCTGGCCGTTGACGAAAATGATCTCTTTCGCGCGCCCCGAAATGTACAGCTCACCGCCGTGCATCAGGCCCAGGTCACCGGTGCGCAGCCAGCCGTCGGCGCTGAACGCCGCCGCATTCGCCGCCGGGTCCTCGTAGTAGCCGCGGGTGACGTTGTCGCCCGTTATGTGCACATGTCCGATGCGGTCCGGCGGCAACTCAACATCATCATCACCGGCGATGCGCACGCGGCAATAGGGGATCGCCTTGCCCTCGCAGATGAGCCGCACCGCGTTCGGGTCGTCAGCGGACACCAGCTCCACCGGGTCGCCGACCTTCATGCGATGACGATTGAGCGTGATGGTGCGCATGGGCGCGCCCACGGGCGGAAAGCTTACCGCGAGCGAGGCTTCCGCGAGTCCGTACACCGGGTACATGGCGTTGCGCGAGAGTTTCGCGGCCGCCAGCCGCGTGAGGAACTCATCGCACAGCTCGACGGAGATGGGCTCGGCGCCGTTGAACATGAGACGCACCGCGGACAGGTCCAGACCCTCCACGGCACGCTCGCCCAGCACCTTCAGGTAGTGTTTGTAGCCAAAGTTCGGCGAACACAGGATGGTGGCGCGTACCCGCGACGCAAAGGCGAGCCACAGCAGCGGGCGGCGGATGAAGAGTTCGGTCGGCATCAAGTGCGTGTGCACCCGGTTCGCGAACATGATGAGGTGAAAGCCGATCAGACCCATGTCGTGAGTGAGCGGCATCCACGACAGGCTCACGTCGTGCTCGTTGAATCCTGCCGCCTCGGTCGAGCCATAACAGTTGGCGAGGATGTTGCCGTGGGTGAGCACCACGCCCTTGGGTTCGCTGGTGGAGCCGGAAGAGAACTGGATGAAGGCGGTGTCGTCCGCTGATACCCGTTGCACGTCGCCGGCGCGCGAGATGTCGTCGAGGTCATCGACGAGAAATGCGCGCTGCCGCAGGCCCTCGAACACCTGGCTTTCGCCCGCCTGCGCGGCGAAGGCGCCGAGGCGCTCGAGCGCGCGCCGTTCAGTGTAGATAAAGGGTCGCCCTAAGCGCCGCGCGATACGCAGCAGTTTGTGGCGATGCTCATCGCTGATCCCCAGCGCCACCGGCACCGGCACGATACCGCCGAGGATCGCAGCCCAGAACACGTCGATGAACTGCTCATTGTCGGCGAGCAGCAGGATCAGCTTGTCGCCGCGCCTGGCGCCGATGCGCTGCAGATGGAAGAGGATGCCGAGCGCGCGTTCGTAGAGCTCGCCAAAGGACACATCGCGCGCGTGGTCCTCGCCTTCGAGGTAAGTAAGGACGCGGGGAAGGGTGCGGTTGTTCTGGATAACTTCCGTGAGCGTTGTGGCTTTGGACATCAGCGGGCTTTCAGCCTCATGTGCAGGGGATAGCGGGTGCGCAGGTTGATCTGCGCCTCAAGTTCCAGTGGCCGGTCCGGGACATGGACCAGCCGATAACGGCGCGCCACCTTATAAAGGTGCACGAGCATCTCGTACAGCGCGAAGGTCTCGCCGATGCAATGCCTGGGACCCGCCGCGAACGGCATGTAGGCAAAGCGCGGGCGCTGTGCCTCATGTTCGGGCGCGAAGCGCTCGGGAAGGAATTTCTCCGGCTCCTGCCAGAATTGCGGGTGGCGGTGCAGCAGGTACAGCGGCAGGAGCACGTTGGTGCCGGCCGCGAC
>PMHN01000132.1 GCA_003156695.1 Gammaproteobacteria bacterium | reverse complement strand
ATCGCGGCACGCGATTTCGCCCAATGAACTAAGGGAAGACGTTACGGGCCGTGAGCGCAGCGGCGGGCGAGCGTGCCTGTGCGACCTGGCTCTTAAGGGTCTGCAACGCTGTGCGCACGCCCGGATCGCGCGCGGCAAGGGGCGTGGATGACGGTCCGCTCAGGAGTGCTGCCGGCGGCACGTCGGCGCCACTTGCCAGAACATCCGGCACGATGCCCTTGCCCTGGATCGAGACTCCGGAGGGCGTGAAATAGCGCGAGGTCGTGAGCTTCAGCGCACCCCCGCTGGCTAGCGGCATCACCGTCTGAACGGAGCCCTTGCCATAGGTTCTGTGGCCCACGAGCANNCCCCCGCCACGATCTCCGAGGCGGACGCCGAGCCCTTGTTGACCAGCACCACCAGCGGCGCCCCATTCAGCAGATCTCCGGGAGTGGCATCCATCTCGAAGCGCGCCTCGGGGGTGCGACCGTCCGCCGTGACGATGACCCCGGCTTCCAGGAAGTCATCCGCGACAGCCACGCCCGCCTCCAGGACTCCGCCCGGATTGTCGCGCAGATCAAGCAGTAGGCCCTTTAGCCCTGACGAATTGTCTCGTTTCAGTAGGGTAATCGCATGGCTGAGTTCGGCTGCCGTGGTCTGCGTGAAGCTCGTGATCCGCACGTAACCGTAGCCTGGCTCGAGCGTCTGCTGCGTCACGCTGTGCACTTCAACCTCGGCGCGGCGCAGATCGAATTCGATGAGTCCCGGCGTACCCTCGCGCCGGATCGCGAGCCGCACGCGGCTCCCGGAGGGACCGCGCATGTGCGCAATGGCGCCGGCGAGATCCGCGCCGATGTCGTGGCTGTCGATGCGCACGATCTCATCTCCGGCCTTCAGTCCCGCCTGTTGCGCGGGCGAGCCGTCCAGGGGTCTGAGGATTCTGACGACCCCATCCTCGGCCGCCACTTCGATTCCGACACCCGGGTAGGAGCCCATGGTGCTCAGTCGGATCTCCTCGAACTCGGAGCTGTCGAGGTAGGCCGAGTGGGGATCGAGCGCCGCCACCATGCCGCGCAGCGCCTTCTCCATCAGCGCGTGATCGTCCACCTCATCCACGTAGTCGCGCTTGATGCGTTCGTAGACTTCCGCGAACTGGCTGGCCTCTTCCCAGGGCAGTGCCGGGCGGGCAGCCGGGTGGGTCGTCTCCGGGGCACGTTCGGCGAGCGCGCCCCCGGCGAGTGCGCCGCAGAATCCGAGAACCACACCGGCGGCGAGCGTGCCCAGGGTGCGTGAGCGTGCACTCATGCGGCGGTCACTGTCCCGTGCCGGCATACCAGGTCACCGGGAGGGGTTCCTCGATTGTCTGGTCCGTCTCGTCCGTCCGGGCTGCCGGGGCTGCCGGGACCGCCGGGGCCGCCTCGGCCACCGGGTCCGCCGGGACGATCTGGGCATTCTGGGTGGTTGCCTCGTCCGCGGCGCTCGGCAGGGGCAATTCAGTCAGCAGGTCGGCGAACGGAATCGGGCGCCCGATCGCAAATCCCTGCCCGTAGTCGACGCCGAGGGCGGCCACCCGCTCGCCGATCTCAGGGGTTTCCACGTACTCGGCGACGGTCGTAATGGACATGCTGCGGGCAAGCTGCGCGATGGCCCGCACCATGGATTCGGCGCGCGCATCCTTGAGCACATCGCGCACGAAGCTGCCGTCGATCTTGAGATAATCGACCGGGAAGTGTTTGAGGTAGCCGAATCCGGAGTGCCCCTTGCCGAAGTCATCCAGCGCAAACTTGCAGCCGCGCTTCTTGAGGGATTGCACGAAGCGGGTCGCGTGCGCGAAATTCCTGATCGCATCCGACTCGGTGATCTCAAAGCAGATCTTGGACGCATCCAACCCACTGCGCTCGAACTGCTCGTGCACAAACGGCAGGAACTTTTCGTCCCCCAGGCTCTTGGCGGACAGGTTGATGGAGCACTGCAGGAGCTTTTCGCGCTCATCGGCTTCCGACACCAGCCAGCGGAAGGCGTTCTCGATCACCCAGCGATCGATCGAGGGCGCCATGCCGTAGCGCTCGGCGGCGTCGATGAATTCCTGTGCCGCCACGATGCCGCCGCTCTCGTCCTTCATGCGCAGTAAGAGCTCGTAGTGCTCACCGATCTCGGTGCGCTGCAGCGGCTGGATGGTCATGCGGAACAGCTCAAAGCGCCCTTCGCCCAGCGCCGCGTGGATGCGCGCCGCCCACTCCATTTCACGCCGACGAGCCATGCGCTGGATGTCGTTTTCAGCAAAACTATGGACGCGGTTGCCGCCGCTTTCCTTGGCGGCCGCGCAGGCACTGTCGGCCGCGGACAGCACTCCGGCGACGTCGTTGTTGTCGGCGGCAATCGGCACCACGCCGATGCTGGCGTGCAGCGGCAGCCGGCGGTCCTCCCAGTTGAAGCGGAAGTTGAGCACCGCTTCGCGCAGGGTCTCCGCGGTGCGCATCGCTTCCTCCAGGGAGCAGTTTGCGAGCAGCACGCCGAACTCATCGGCGCCCAGGCGCGACAGCGTGTCCCGCCAGCCCACCTTGGATTTCAGCAGCGCGCCCACCTGCCCGAGTACCGCATCCCCACCGCTGTGGCCGCAGGCCTCGTTGACGATCTTGAACTGGTCGATGTCGAGGTAGCACAGCGCGTAGGAGGCCTCGCGCGCCTTGGCGCTCAACAGCGCCCGCTCCAGCCGGGTCTCGAACTCACGGCGATTCACGAGCCCGGTCAGCAGGTCATGCCGCTCGTGGTAGGAGAGGCGCCGGTTCAGTTCGCGCGACTCGCTGACGTCACGGAACACCAGCACGCCGCCGGCCACGTGACCGGCAGCGTCGCGAATCGGTGCCGCGGTGCTCTCGACGTACAGCTCGTTGCCGTCGCGCTTGATGAGCAGCACCGGGCGCACGGATGGGATGGGACGAATGCGGCGGATGGAAACCGACAGCGGATTTTCCAGCGGCTCGCAGGTCTCTTCATGGAAGGCGCGGAAGACTTCCTCCACCGGCCGGCCCATGGCGTCCTCGAGGCGCCAGCCGGTGAGCTCTTCCGCCACCGGGTTGATGTATTCGATGGTGGAGTTGGCGTCGGTGGTGATGACGCCGTCACCGATCGACTGCAGCGTGATCTGCGCGCTCTGCTTCTCGCGAAACAGCGCTTCCTCGTAGAGCTTGCGTTCGGTGATGTCGAGCTCCACGCCCACCAGGCGCAACAGGCGCCCCTGCTTGTCGACGCGCGCGGTGGCGCGGCTGTTGACCCAGCGCCACTCTCCATTGCGATGGCGCATGCGGTGGGTGCTTTCAAAAAGCTGCGTCTTGCCGGCAACGTGATCGCGCAGCGCCGCCTGCACGCGCGACAGGTCATCCGGATGCACCAGCGCGCGCCAGTCGGGCGAGCCGGGCATGTCCTCATCGGCGTAGCCGAGCATGGCCTTCCAGCGCGGCGAGACATACATCTCGTTGCTCTCGACGTCGTAATCCCATAGGCCGTCGTTGGCGGCGGACTGGTAGAGGGCGGTGCGCTCCTCGAGCTTGGCGAGGCGCGCGTCAGTGCGGATGCGCTCAAGCCCGGTGGCCAGACTCGTGCCGATGAGCTTCATGAGCAGCTGCGTGTTCACGTCCCACGGGCCGCGAGGCATGGTGTGAGCAAGCCCCAGGAATCCGGCGGGCTTGCCAGACACGCGCAGCACGATCAGCAGGGCCGAGCCCATGTGCAGCTCCGCGAAACGCGTCGCGTCGACCGCCTGCTCCTTGCGCGGCAGATTGGTGTCACGCAGCTCGGACAGGCGCAGATGTTCGGTGCGGCCGTTCAACCAGGGAAAGGTGTCGAGGCGTGATCCGGAGAGGCCTTCCGGACGGCACTGCGCAAAGGCGCTGCGCGAGAATTGCACGTCGGCGAAAGCGAGGTCTTCGGGATTGAGCGAGGCGAGAAACGCGCAGTCGGAGGCGGTGGCGTCGCGCAGCAATTCCAGGTTGCGGCGCAGGCAATCATCCACGGTCTCGCGCCGCACGTTCTGGAAGTCGACGGCGATCTTGGTGCACACCACGTCGATGCCGACCACGGGCCGCGCTGCGCGACCCGTCCAGGCTTCGGCCGAGAGGATGTCGGAAGCGCTGTAGTCTTCTGGCTTATCCGGTATCGGAGTCGCCATTTATCCGTGACCTCCCATAAACCGGCTTAGCGTAAACAATTGTCCACTTATGCGACGTGATCCCCCGTCACGAACCGGAACATTGGCTGGCGCTATTTTCCAAGCGGTTACGCCGGATTCTCGCATACTAATTCAGGATTACAAGATAAGACTCTGTTCAAACACACATTAAACGATTTAACAGAATCACGGCGGCGACTCGGTCAATGCGAGCCACGCTTCAATAACCTGCTGCGGCTGGATGCCGAGAATGCTGGGCTCCCCGTCCACGCTGCCGGTGACGGTCGCAGCGGGCGTGGTTGCGCCTCCTGGTCGATACAGCCACGGGTCAATGTGTCCGAACAACGCGACCGTCGGGCACCCGAGTGCCGCCGCGGCGTGCGCGGGACCGGTATCCACGGCAATCAGGCTCGCCGCGCGCTCGAGTAACGCGAGCAGGCGCGTCACCGGCAGGTCGCCTGCGGCGTTGTGCACGTTGGCCACTCCCGAGCGGCGGATGATCTCCTCGTTCAGCGGCGCTTCCGCGTGCGTGCCCGAAAACACGATCGCAACTCCCGGGCGATGCGCGCGCACTCCCCTCACGACTTCGGCCCAGCGCTCCTCCGGCCAGTACTTGGCGGCTCCCGAGCGCGCGCGCAGCCGCCGCCGTGCCATGTGCCGGCTTCCGGGATGAAACACAACCCAGGGAGCGGCGATTGCCCGGCGGGCAAGCCAGGAGTCGAGTTCCTCACGCGCGCTTTGCGCCACGACCAGTTGCGCGGCGCGCAGGCCGCCGGGGGCAGCCGGCGGAACGAGCCCTGCGAAGGCGCTGGGCGTCAATGCACCTAAGCGCAGATAACGATCCGCGAAATTCTCACCGGCAAGAAACGGGTACTGCGTTGAGTCGCACACACAGCCATCCGCAATGCCGCCGCGGGTAAGCAGTGAGCGTCCCTCGCCCCGGTCGCAGAACCACGTGGGTGAAGGTCCGCGCGCGCGCAACCATGACACGAGCTGTTGCTGATCGCGGCTCAGCCAGTACGGCGTGCGGCGGCTGCGCACCAGCACGAGGCGTCCCACCGCCGGATGTGCGCCCAGCAGCGGCTCACACCAGGGACCCGAGGCGATGACGTCGACGGCCTGGCCAAAGCGGGCGCGCAGCTGCGTGAGCAGCACGGTCAGCAGCACCATGTCGCCAAAGGCGCCGCAACGCATGACGAGCGGTGCGCGGCTGGCGGCCTGTGTGATCTCATCTGCCATGGCATCAGGGTGCGGCGAGCGCCGCGCGCGCGACCCCGAACAGGCGCGTCAGTTCCGCTTCCATCTCACCCTGCAGCCGCGTGAGCGTGGCTTGGTCCGTCATGCGATACAGCCTGGTGCGCAGCCGGCGATCTTCGCGTTCGGTCATGGAACTGCCGGCTCCTTGCGCAGGTCTGCGTGAGGTAAGATTAAGGTTTGGCTTTCAACAAGTTGCATGACCGCTGCCACACCCGCGAAGAGCGCTCCTCCTGAGGCCGAACAACAGTTCGACGTCGGCTCCACGGACGATTCCCTGGAGCGGATGATCGAGTTGTTCGCCCGTCACGGAGACACGTATCGCGTGTTCGTCCCTGTGCGCCGATCTTATACCTACGTCGTTCATCATCCCGACGACATCAAGCGCGTACTGGTCTCCAATCATCGCAATTACACCAAGGGCGCAGGCATCGATCGTATCAAGCTCCTCCTGGCACGGGGGATCATGACGAGTGAAGGGGAGCTGTGGACACGCCAGCGCTACATGATGCAGCCGTTCTTCCACCGCCGCGTCATCAGCGAATTCGCGAGCATCATTGCCGTCGCGAATGATCGGTTTATTGCGCGTTGGGATACGCTCGCCGGCCGCGGCGAGCCGATCAACCTCACTGAAGAAATGAGCGAACTGACGCTCGAGATCGTACTGCGCTCGATCATCGGCCGCGATCTCGACCGGCTGACACAAGAGTTGGGGAACAACCCGTTCGCTGTCGTAACGAAGGAGCCGGCGCGCGACCTGCAGTTTGTCTATACATTCCGTTCACTCTCCAAGGTCCTGGTGGAGCTGATCGCGCGGCGCCGCGCCGAGCCCGAGGAGCACTTCGACTACGTCGCCATGCTCATGAGCGCGCGCGACAAGGAAAGCGGCGCTCCCATGAGTGAGCGGGAACTGATCGATGAGGTGTTTACCCTCATCGTCGCCGGTCACGAGACGACCGCGAGCGGGCTCAACTGGACGTGGTACCTGCTCTCCCAGCATCCGCAGGTCGAGGCGCTGCTGCACGCCGAGATCGATGCCGCGCCGGATCTGCCCGTGCCGAGCCTCCAGCAGATGGAGGCATTCAAGTACATCCGGCAGGTTGTGGACGAGACTCTGCGCCTTTACCCGCC
>PMHN01000025.1 GCA_003156695.1 Gammaproteobacteria bacterium | reverse complement strand
GCTCATCGGAGCCGCGGGTGAGGGCCCTGCCGAGCCCACGTCACTGGCCTTCAGCGGCAACGCCCCGGAGGGCCTGCCGGAGGCGCTCGCGGAGCTGAAGGTCGTGGCCGCCGGCACCACGCGCTACCTGCTCGAGAGTGCCGCACGCGAATGGCCACTGCAGGCGGCCGCCGCGCACCTGCACCACGACGTCGGCACGGCTTTCTACCGCGCGCTGCCGCCGCGGCACGTGCCGCTCGCCAAGCGCTGCCTGTGGGCGCTGGTGCTGACACTGGCCGCGAGCCGCGCCGGCCTCGCACTGCTCGCGGCGCTGCGCCGCTAAGCACCAGACACGTTGACGGTATACACAGGCTACTTCGGCAGGATCTGCAGCGGCACGGGTGGCACGATGCCGTGCGCCTGAGCGAAGTTGCCCTGGTTGATCGCAAGACTCACGAGGCCCCGCGAATCGATATACAGCAGCGGCTTGCCCACCGGCACGGCGCCGAAGGTCTTCACGAACGACACGGCGACTTCCTTCCCCGCGAGCTTGACGCGCACCGTGTCGCCGACCTGGTAACCGAGCTTCGCGAAGTCATCCGGCGCGATGTTGGTCACGAGGTTGCCGAACGGACCATCGAGGGCCACGACCTGGCCCTGGACCCCGGTGGAATANNGAATCGACGCTCACGCGCGGGATGTCCAGGCGCGTCACGCCCTTGAGTGCCCGGCCCACGCCGTTCCAGTCCTCGCCCCGCTGCAGGTGTGCAGCCACTGGCGAGTAGATGTCCCTCCCGTGGAATGTGGACGAGGTGGAACCGGCGAGGACCCATTGGGGGTTCATGATCTCGCGGACGCCTTCGATTCCGTCGCGGTCGGCGACGAGGGTGATGAGCCCGTTATCCGGCAGCACGAAGTACTGGCCGCGCCTGGTCTTGACGACGATCGAGCGCCGGGTGGTGCCGACCCCGGGGTCGATGACCGTCAGAAAGATGGTTCCGGGCGGGTAGTACTGTGAAGTCCGCGCCAGCAGGCGCGCGCCGTCTGCAATCGAGTACGGCGTCACCTGGTGGGTGAGATCGATGATCTCCGCATCGGGGGCGAGTGTCTTGATGACGCCCTTGCAGATCGCGACGGCGTCGTCGACGGTCCCGAAGTCCGTCATGAACACGATCACGGGCTTCGGGGCCGGGTCCGCCCGTGTGATTGTCGGCGCGGCCGCGAGCGCTGCGGCGAGCATCAGGTACCAGAGGAGGGCCACGCCGGATCGGGCGCGAAGAAATATCAGGTTGGTCACGGCATTATTTTCCTGTTGGCACGGTCAGCTTCGCGTAATAGTAGGCACCATCCGCGCTCGAAAATCATGCAAAATCGATGCATGTTCCCAGTCATGCAGATCGGCCGCTGGCTCGCGTTGGGCGTCCTCGTAACCTCGCTCGGTATCGCACGCGTGAGCGCCGAGGGTGCGGGCAAGCTGCCCGTGCGGGTGGTCATCGTCACGACCTTCGAGATCGGTAACGATACCGGCGACACGCCGGGCGAATTCCAGGCCTGGGTGGAGCGACTGCCGCTGCCGCAGATCCTGCCGTTTCCATTGGGCAACCATCCGCTGCGGTACAACGCCGAGAAACAGGTGCTGGGAATTGTCACCGGCGAAGGCTCGCTGCGCGGCGCGGCCTCGATCATGGCCCTCGGTCTCGACGACCGCTTTGATCTCTCAAAGGCGTACTGGCTGGTACCCGCGATTGCCGGTATCGATCCCACTTACGCCTCGGTCGGCTCTGCCGCCTGGGCAGAGTGGATCATCGATCGGGATCTGAACTTCGAGATCGATGCGCGTGAGATCCCAAGAGACTGGTCAACCGGACACATCCCGCTGGGCCGCAGCAAGCCCTTTGCGCTCCCGACCCCTGAGCTCGATCGGCCCAATGGCGTCAACGGCTATCACCTCAACCCCGCACTCGTCGAGTGGGCCTATCAGCTGACGCGCAATGTGCACCTGGATGACACACCCGCCCTGAAGAGCATTCGTGCCGGCTACGCGCGCTACCCCAACGCACTCAAGCCACCCTTCGTTCTCAAAGGTGACGAGGTCTCCGCCTCGGACTGGTGGTTGGGTCAACGCATGAATACCCTCGCCCAGCAGTGGATGGCTTACTGGAGTGGCGGCAAGGGACGCGCAGTCACGACGGCCATGGAGGATAGCGGCATCCTGACCTCCCTCACCGCGCTTTCACACGAACATCGCGTGCGGCTGGACCGCGTTCTGGTGCTGCGCACGGGCTCCGATTACACCATCCCCGCCTCCGGCCAGACGGTGGCGCAGCTGCTGGCAAGCGACGCGGGCGAGGGCACCCTGTCGGCCTATGTGCCCGCCCTCGAGGCTGCCTATCGCGTCGGCAGTCCGGTGGTGAACGAGATAGCTGGCAACTGGGCGAGATACGCCGCAGAGACACCGGCAGCAAAATGACGGACTGCAGCTGTTAGACGCTGTATCGCGCATTACCCCGCTTGATGAGGTTTTGATGACGGGTCACGAGGGTGGCTGCTTGTGCGGTCAGGTGCGGTTTCGCGTGAGCACGCCTGCGCTCAGCAGCGGCTATTGTCACTGCCGCATGTGCCAAAAGAGCTCGGGAGCACCCGTGGTCGCGTGGGTGACCTTCCCAGCCTGCGGCTTCTCGTGGATCGCAGGCACGCCTCGCACCTATGGGTCTTCCGCTCGCGCAAAGCGCCAGTTTTGCGCACAGTGCGGGAGCTATATGCTTTTTCGGAGCGAGGATTCTCCTGATGAGGTAAGCGTCAACACGGCTTCGCTGGACGATCCCGGCGTGTTTCCGCCGCAGATGCATATCTTTACCGAGAGCCGTATCACCTGGTTCCACACCCGTGATGCGCTGCCGACTCATCAGGGCTATGGTCCCTTTCAACGACCCGAAGATTAGTCCAGCGCTCGTTTGAGCCGAAAGCGATAAGCGCTACCTGAAATGCCTTTCCCGCGAAATGGCGATCGCCTGATCCACCGCATCAATGACAACCTGTGGTCGATCAAACTGAATGAAGTGACCAGCATTCGGAACGATCACATTTATCCCCCGGGTCGACATCGCTGCCAGTTGCGAATGCAACTCCTCCCACAGCAAGGTGCGCTTGTCCCATTGCTCCTGCGTTTCATGCGGTGCTTTGGCAGGTGCATGAGTCAGTACTATGATCGGCATATCGCCAAAATTCTTGCGCGTTGCACGGGCTTGTTCAGCACTGGCATAGGACACACTTTCCCTCTCGGAAAGGAACGCCGCCTGCCAGCCTGGTGTTGCCCATATGGGTCGCTGCGCCTCGTTGATTGCCTGGCTCACGTGAGGGTCGACGTAGCCCAGACACTGCTCGTAAGCAGGCGTACCTTTGGCGAAGCCCTTCTTCGCCTCCTCAACACACTGCGCTTGTTCCGCCAAAGACGCGTCCAATTGCTCTTTCTGGCCAACGCCAATCGCCCATCCGCGTACCCACTGGTCCTCGTGTGAGGGGTCGACCAGAACCATGCCGACGACTTCATCGAGGTAGCGGTCGGCATAAACCCGGACACTCATACCGGACGAGGAGTGCCCAACAAGGATGTACGGAGGCTTGACATGCGCGGCAGCGAGGAGTGCGTGCAGATCCTCGGCGATGTTGCTCGCGGTGCTGGCGCGCGTTGCCGCGTCGCTGAACCCGAGTCCTGCTCTGTCGTACGAACAGGTCCCCGTCCTCGTAGCTACCGCCGGCTGAACCAGGCCCCACGAGCTGGTCGAGTCTCCCAGTCCAGCGTCAAAGATGACTGTCGGTGATCCCTTACCTCGGCAGTAAATGTTCATGCGGCGCCCGTGATCCATATCGACTAGCCGCTGTGGCTTGGTGTAGATCGGATCAGTGACCGGCGGCTTAAGCGCGTCCTGGCCCAGACACTGCATCGCAAATGCCATACCGGCCACGGCACTCGCCAGCACGGCAAGTCGAGGCGTCCCCATGCAAGGATCGCCAGAGCGCAAGACCTTCAAGGTTTCACACGCTCAGCAACTCTGAGAGCGTGGCCGCGACGGTCGCGGTTGCAGCCTTCAAGTCATTCAACCGCAGGCACTCGTCCGCCGCATGCCCATGCGCCTCGGCGAGCGTTCGGGGTCCCGCTCCATACAACACAGTGGGGATTCCGGCGGCGGCATAGTGACGCGCGTCCGTGTACAGCGGCACGCCGTGCTCGCCGACCGGTACGCCGAGGAAGTGCTCGCCGTGACGCTGCAGCGCCTGCGTCAGTCGCTCCGCGCCCGGCAGCTTCTTAAGGGGCTCGGCGAGCAGCACCCGCCGCAACTCGACCCGGACACCCGCGAAGGCAGCGCCCGCCTCGAGGATCAGCGCGTGCAGCTGCGCCTCGGCCGCCTGTGGATCCTCCTCGGGAATGATGCGCCGGTCGATGCGGAAGGCGACGCGATCGGGAACCACGTTGGTGTTGATGCCGCCCTGGATCAGCCCGACGTTGAGCGTCGGGTGGTCGATACCCGGGATGCGCGAGTGGCGTTTCTCAAGCGCGCCGCGTGATGCATAGAGCGCCTGCAGGATTCCCGTGGCGGCTACCAGGGCGTCGACACCGGACTCCGGCATCGCCGCGTGGCCCTGGCGCCCGTGCACGACGACCTCCAGATGCAGGCAGCCGTTGTGAGCGCTGGTCACGGCGTAGGAGAAGCCCGCGCAGATGGCGTAGTCGGGCCGGCTCAACTCTTGAGCGAGGATCCAGCGCGGGCCGATGTCGCCACCCGCCTCCTCATCGTATGTGAAGTGCAGCTCGACGCTTCCCTTCAGGCGAGCCTGCGCACTGCGCTCGAGCTCCTCGAGCGCGCGCAGCGCAAACGCGTAGGTCGCGAAGTCTGATTTGCTGACCGCGACCCCACGGCCGTACATGGTCGGGCCGCCCGCGGGGTCGTTGAGGACCGCGGCACCGTAGGGATCCTGGGTCCAGCCCGAACCGGGCGGCACCACATCGCCATGGGCATTGAGCGCGATGCACGGGCCGCCCTCGCCAAAGCGATGCCGTACGATCAGGTTCGTGGCGCAGATCATCCCGACCGCGCTCACCGCTGGTGCGGGCACCGGGTACGCCTCGACCGTGAACCCTAACTCTTCGAGGAGCGTGCGCGCCGTCTGCGCGGGCGCCGCGCAGTCCCCCGGCGGATTGTCGCTCGGGGCGCGGACGACCGCGGCAAGGAAGGCGCACTCGCGCTCGAAGTTGCGCGCCACGATCGGAGCGAGCGCGGCATCGGCCGAGCGGCTGTCGGCCGGCGTCGCGGCCGTCATGTGGCGGCGTAATTCAAGAGGAAATCCGCGAATACCCGCGCCGCAACCTCGGCGTCCTCCGCGGTGAGGGACTCGTCGGGGTGGTGACTGATGCCACCATTGCCGCAGCGTACGAACAGCATGCCCATCTCGGTAATTCCGGCCATCACCATCGCATCATGTCCCGCACCGCTTGGCAAATGCAGCGGCGCGGCGATGCCGGCCGCCCGCTGGATGCTTTGCGCCCAGCGCTGCTGCAGCTTCGCGGAAGCTGGGACGCTCGCGGTCTCGAGGACTTTGCGCCACTCGAAACTGACACGTCGGGCGGCGCAGATCCGCTCAACCTCCGTCATCACGTCCGCGAATGCGGCCTTGCGTACCGCGTCGCGCTCGGCCCGGATATCGATACTCAGCTCGCAGCGGCCCGGGATGACGTTGATGGCGCCCCCCGGCACCTGCAGCTGACCGACGGTGCCGACGAGGCCTGGTGTGCCGCTGCAGCGGCGCTCCACTGTGAGTACGATCTGCGCCGCCGCTGCGGCCGCATCGCGCCGCGATCCCATCGGCACGGTCCCGGAGTGGCCGGAGAGGCCAACGAGGGTGAGAACTCCGCGGATGCTGCCGGCGATCGAAGTCACGACGCCGACGGGCGCCCCGGCCTCGAGCAGCACTGGTCCCTGCTCGATATGCACTTCGACGAAGCCGAGGAGCGTCGAGGGATCGAGCGCCGCCGAGGGGATCGCCGCAGGATCGAAACCTGCGTCTTGCATGACCTGGCGCAGGCTCGTGCCGCCGGCATCCACGCTCGCAAGCGCCGCGGTTTCGAACGTCCCGGCGAGCGCGCGACTGCCGAGGAAAGTCGACTTGAACCGCACTCCCTCTTCCTCTGCGAAGGCGACGATGGTGAGCGTGAAGGGCAGGCGGGCGCTCGCGCGCCGCAGCTCCGCCGCGACTGCGATCGGCAGCAGGATGCCGAGGCGTCCATCGAACTGACCGGCGTTGACCACGGTGTCGTAGTGCGATCCGGTCACGAGGGTCGCAGCCGCACCGTCCGCGCCGTGCCAGCGTCCGACGATATTGCCCACGGCATCGCCCGACACCTCGAGGCCCGCGCTCAGCATGAAGTCACGGATCTCGGCGGCGGTTGCCCGGTGCGCGCTCGTGAGATACGAGCACGTGAGACCCTTCGAATCCTCACTGAAGCGCGCGAGGTGCTGCGCCATGGCGATGATGCGCGCGCCCAAGGGTTCCGTGAGGAGCTCCGCGAGTCTGAAGCGCGCAATCCTGCCGATCTCGCAGAGCGCCGTGGCACGCTCCGCTTCGGGGCCGTGACCTGTGCGTTCCTGCATGGCCTCGAGTACCGACGCGCGTGTGTGGCCCTTGACCGCCAGCACGAACGGAAAGCCGAACTTGCGCGAGTAGGCCGCGTTCAACTCCTGCAGCCGGGCGAATTCCTGCGGCGAGCACGCTGCCAGGCCCGCTCCCTGCTGTTCGCCCGCAGACTCCGGGGTCAGTTCGCCGCGGATGGCCGCGCGTCCGGCGAGCTCGGGGTGCGCGCGGATCAGGGCGAGCTGCTCCGCGAGGCTGGCGGCGCCGACCGCCGCGCACATCGCCGCGTGCAGTTGCAGGACGGATGCGAACGGGCGTGCGGGCGCCACGCGCTCGGCAACCCACGGCGAGTGTTCGAACACGCCCGCGAGCGTGGCGACGAATTCCCGTGCCGGCAGCGCGTCGAGCTCCTGGAGGCTGATCACGATAGGTGACTCCGCCCGGTCACGCGAGATAAATGAAGCGCCCGACACACAGCGCTGCGAGCACGTAGATCAGCCAGTCGCGCGGGCGCGCCTGTCCGCGCACCAGCTTCAGTACCGCGTGGCTCACGATGCCGAAGGCAAGCCCGTTGGCGATCGAGTAGGTCAGTGGAATCATGATCGCCGTGAGAAAGGCCGGAATGGCCTCGCCCGGTTCCTGCCACTGCACCTCCGCGAGCGCACCCATCATCAGCGCGCCCACCAGTATCAGCGCCGGTGCGGTCGCCGCGGCCGGAATGGCCTGCACGAGGGGTGTGAAGAACAGCGTCACGAGGAACAGGAGCCCCACAAAGACGCTCGTGAGCCCGGTGCGTCCGCCCACCGCGACGCCCGCGGCGCTCTCGATGTAACTCGTGACCGGGCTCGTGCCCGCGAGTGCTCCCACGAGCATCGAGGTCGAGTCGGCGATCAGGATGCGATTCATGCGCGGCACCGTGCCGTCGGCGCGCACGAACCCCGCGCGCTTGGTGACGGCCATCAGCGTGCCGAGGTTGTCGAACATATCCACGAACAGGAACACGAACATGATCTCGACGAGCGACAGTCCGATGCCGCCCTTGAGATTCAGCGCCGCCGGGATGTCGAGCCGGAACGCCGTCGCCCACAGGTCGGCGAGGTGAGTCGAGGAGGGCGTGAAGCTCGCCAGCCCGAAGATCCAGGAGATGATCGCCACGCTCAGGATGCCAATGAGAATGGCGCCCTTCACGGCCCGCGCCTGCAGCGCGGCGATGATGAAGAGGCCCAGCATGGCGAGCGCAGGTGTTGGCGCGGTGATCTTTCCCAGCGCCACGGTCGTGCCGGCGTTCGCGACGATGATCCCGGCGTCCTTGAGCCCGATGAAGGCGATGAAGAGACCGATACCGCCGCTCACTGCCGCGAACAACGAGCGCGGCACCGCGTTCATGATGAGCTGCCGCACACCGGCGANNCCGGGTGCGAGCGCGAGCGGGTAATTGGAGAGCAGGCCCATCAGGATGCTGCCGAAGCCGGCCGCGATGCAGGTCGCGACCGCGACCCCTGCGACCGGCATGCCCGCGTCGCCGAGAATCAGCGGATTGACCACGATGATGTACGCCATCGNNAGGTTCCGATCGCTGCAACCGCAGCCGTCAGTGCAGCGCTCCGTGTCCGATCCACAGGAGCACGGTGGCGCGTTCTTCGTCCGTCATTTGCGTGAGATTGCCCAGCGGCATGGTGCGCAGCGCGAGCTGCTGCTGTACCTGGGGCAGGTGGGCGCGCAGCTCATCGAGGGTCTCGAGCACGACGC
>PMHN01000121.1 GCA_003156695.1 Gammaproteobacteria bacterium | reverse complement strand
TGCACGCGCCGGACGATGCGCTGCGCAACGAGCTGGTGCCGATCAATCGCAAGCACCCCATCGCCGAGCTGCTGCAGGCGTGTTGGCACTACCTGGACGAGCAGAACGGCCGCAGCGTGACGTTCGAGTACGTGATGCTCGACGGGGTGAACGACTCCCCGGCGCAGGCNNCCGGCCAAGGTCAATCTCATTCCCTTCAACCCCTTCCCCGGCACCCACTTCCGGCGCTCGCCGTCGGCGGTCATTCAGCGCTTCCGTGACGAACTGCTGCAGCGCGGCGTGCTGGCCACGATCCGGCGCACGCGCGGCGACGACATCGACGCGGCCTGCGGGCAGCTCGCCGGGCGCGTGATCGACCGCACCACCGTGCGGCTCGGGAGCAAGACATTCGGCGTCGCGGTCCAACCATGAGTAAGTACGTGAACACCACTGCGCATTTCTCCTCGCCCCTGAAGCTGACGCTTCTCGCACTCGTGTTGCTGGGCCTCGCCGCGTGCACGAGCGCCCGACAGGAGAGAAAGGACAAGCAAGCGGCCAACTACAACACCCAGCTCGGCACCGAGTACATGCAGCAGGGGGATCTGGCGCTGGCGAAGGAAAAACTCGACCGTGCCCTGAACGAAGATCCGGACAGTGCCGACGTGCACAGTGCGCGCGCGGTGCTCTTCGAGCGTATGGGTGAGCGCGACAAGGCCGACGCCGAATTTCGCAGCGCGCTGCGCATCGCGCCCCACGATCCGCAGACCATCAACAAGTACGCGGTGTACCTGTGCTCCGGCGGGCGCACGGATGAGGGGGTGAAGCGCTTCCTCGATGCGGCCCACAACCCGCTGTATCGCACTCCGGAGGTGGCGTATACGAACGCCGGGGTGTGCCTGCGCGCCGCCAAGCGCGAGGATGAAGCGGCCGCCAATTTCGACCGCGCGCTGCAACTGCGGCCGGATTACGCCGAGGCTGCTTTCCAGCTCGCGACGCTGCAATTCGAGCGCAGCCAGCTGCCCGCGGCGCGCACCGAGATCGACGGTTTCCTCAGTAATCACGATGCGACTGCGGACCTGTTGTTGCTCGGTGTGCGGGTCGCGCGCGCCCAGGGCGACCGCAGCGGCGCGCAGGGATTTGCGCGCCGGCTGCAGCGGGACTTCGCGGGCACCGACCAGGCCCGCGCCCTCGCAACGCTCGATCACAACCCGGGCTGAAGCGGCGTGGCGAGCGAAGCTGACGGCGAGCCCGGCCGCGGCATTGGCGCGCGGCTACGCAGCGCCCGCGAAAAGAAAGGGCTCACCGTCCTGCAGGCTGCGGAGAAGCTGCATGTGGATGCACGCCTGCTGGAATCCCTCGAAACGGAGGATTTTGCGAGCCTGGGTGCGCCGGTGTACGTACGCGGCCACCTGCGCCGCTATGCCGAGCTCATCGGCGAGTCACCGGCGCAACTGCAGCAGCTATACGAAGACACGACGCACACCGCGCGACCGGATCTGACGCGCATCGCGCGCAGCGCGCCTGACAGTGATTCCTCGCGGCTCATGGTTCCGGCGCTGCTGATCCTGGTCGGCTTTGCCCTCGCCGGCATCCTCTGGTGGGTGCTCACCCTGCAGAGCGGCAAGCCGCAACCGGTGCGTGGGCTGACGCCCGCCACCGCGGTACCAGCCGCGACCGGCGCTGCGGCGCCTGCAGTGACGGCGGACGGCGCGTCGACCCCGGGAGCGGCGCCACCAAGCGCATCCGCGGCCGCAAACGACGCCGCGGTAACAACCGCTGGACAGGCACAGCTGGCGCTTAGATTTTCAGCTCCCAGCTGGGTCGAGGTATACGACGCGGGCGGACGACGGCTGTTGCACGGTGTCGAGGCGGCAGACAGCGCCCGTACGCTCGCGGGAGCGGCGCCGTTGCGCGTGGTGCTCGGCAACGCACCGGGGGTCGCGCTGCAGGTGAACGGGCAAGCCGTAGCGCTCGAGGGGCTCNNGCCGGGCGCGCGTCCGCAGCCCACGGCGGCGTGCCCAGAGGCTGATGTGGCACAGCAGATCCAGGCAATCCGTGGGATGAACGACTTGCTGCCCGCCGACATCGGCGCGTGGCAGCACCTTGAGGCCTGCACGCGGGAGCTGCTGACGTCGTACGCGTACGAGGAGATCCGCGTTCCGGTGGTTGAGCATACCGATCTCTTCAAGCGCGCGATCGGCGAGCACACCGACGTGGTGGGCAAGGAGATGTATACCTTCACCGATCGCGGCGGGGACAGCCTCACGCTGCGGCCGGAAGCGACGGCCGGCATCGCGCGGGCGCTGATTTCCAACCGCCTGCTGCGCGGACAGCGTCACAAACTGTGGTGCTCGGGTCCCATGTTCCGCCACGAGGCGCCGCAGGCTGGCCGCTACCGGCAGTTCTGGCAGGTGGACGTGGAAGCCGTCGGCTGGCCGGGCCCGGACGTGGACGCTGAACTGATCGCACTTAGCTCCCGCTTGTGGCAGCGCCTCGGGATCGCAGGCTTGCGGCTGCAGATCAACTCGCTTGGCACACCTGAGAGCCGCCGCGACTACCGTGCGCGACTGGTTGACTACCTGCGCGCGCACGAGGCCACGCTCGATGCCGACAGCCAGCGGCGCCTCACGGGCAACCCGCTGCGCATTCTCGACAGCAAGAACCCGGACATGCAGGAGCTGATACGCAGTGCGCCGCTCCTCAGCGAGTTCCTGGATACCGAGTCGCGCGAGCATTTCGGTCAGCTGCGCGCCATGCTGGACGGCGTGGGCGTCCCATATGAGATCAATCCGCGCCTGGTG
The DNA here is from genome assembly GCA_003156695.1 of Gammaproteobacteria bacterium. Taxonomy (GTDB): domain Bacteria; phylum Pseudomonadota; class Gammaproteobacteria; order Steroidobacterales; family Steroidobacteraceae; genus 13-2-20CM-66-19. The sequence goes on along the minus strand of PMHN01000121.1, from coordinate 14,006 downwards.
AGGGGGCTGGATTACTACAACAGCACGGTGTTCGAGTGGGTCACCCAATCCACGGGTGCACAGAATGCCGTATGCTCCGGCGGCCGTTACGATGGCCTGATCGCGCAGCTTGGCGGCGAAGCGACACCCGCTGTGGGTTTTGCCATGGGGGTCGAACGGCTGGTGACGTTGCTGCTTGCCGCTGGGCGAGCACCACCCGCCGGCCACGCGGACGTGTACGTGGTGGTCAACGGCGAGCGCGCCGCTGTCGAGGCGCTGCGCCTGGTGGAGGGCCTGCGTTCCGAGCGGCCGCGATTGCGCGTCGAGCTGAATCTGGGCGGGGGCAACTTCAAGGCGCAGTTCCGCCGCGCGGACAAGAGNNGCAGAGCCGGTCACGTGATGTAAGCGGAGGATGCGTGGAAGACTACCTGTCTGAAAAAGAACAATGGGAATGGCTGCGAGACCAGGTCAAGCAGAATGCCCCGACGGTGATCGCGGCCGTGGTGCTCACCGCGGCGGCACTGTACGGCTGGCGCTGGTGGCAGGCTCACCGAGACGCGGAACGCGTCGCCGCCAGCGCCGAGTACTCGCAGATCATCGAAGCCCTGGACCACGGCGATCGCACCCAGGCGTTCACACTGATAGGCGTACTCGAGCGCGAGCATGGCTCCTCGCCCTATGCCGACCAGGCGCGCCTGCTCGCCTCGCGGCTGTATGTCGAATCCAAACAACTCGACCAGGCCAACAGCGAACTCACTGCGGTGATGGAGCACTCCGGCGACCACGAGCTCGCCCTGGTCGCGCGGCTGCGCCTGGCGCGTGTCCAGATCGCGCAGGGCAAGCCAGCCNNTTCGCCGATGGCGGCATGGTGCAAGGCCACGCCAACGGCGAGGCTATCCTGGTCGCTCGGCGCGGCGATGCCTACTTCGCCAGCGGCGACAAGGCGGCTGCGCTCACCGAGTATCACAACGCGCAGGCGGGCAACGTCGGGGCTGAGGCGGCGGTTCTGAACCTCAAGATCGCTGACCTGGCGGCTGACGCGCCGGCAGCGCCGGCACCGCCAGCCACCACCACCGTGGCACCCAGAAAATAGGCGCACCATGCAACACCTGCAACGCTGGGCCTGGATCGCGGCTCTCCTTATCGGGATTGCGGCCTGCTCGAAGGACAAGGCCATCGATGAGCCGGCGAAGCTGACGCCGCTCGCGGCGACGCTGCGAGTGGATCGCGTCTGGAGCGCGTCCGTCGATGACAAGAAGGCCGTCGCACTACGGCTGGGACTGAGCCTCTCCGCCGACGATAATCACGTCTACGCCGCCGGCCACCGAGGCGACGTGGCGGCTTTCGATCTCGCAACCGGGCACACCGTGTGGCGTACGCACACGCGCGCGCCCTTGTCCGGCGGTACCGCCAATGGCCTGGGACTGGTGCTGGTCGGCACCAGTGACGGGCGCCTCTTTGCGCTGGATGCCGCCAACGGCGCGGTGCGCTGGAATGTGCGCGTCAGCGGCGAGGTGCTGGCGCCGGCGGTTATTTCCGAGCGCCTCATCGCGCTGCGCACCGTGGATGGCAGGCTGCACGGGCTCAGTCTTGCCGACGGGCACGAGTTGTGGAGCTACGAGCAACAGGTGCCGAAGCTCTCGCTGCGCGGCACCTCGCGCCCCGTAATCGCAGGGGACCTGCTGTTGTGCGGCTTCGACAACGGCAAGGTGGCGGCGGTGAACATGAGCGACGGCTCGATGCAGTGGGAGGCAACCGTCGCGCCACCACACGGCCGCACGGAACTCGAGCGTCTCGACGACATCGATTCGCCGGTGAGTGTATCCGGGCAGGACGTATTCACAGTGGGATTCCAGGGTCGGGTCGCAATGCTCGCGCTCGACACCGGCCAGGTGTGGTGGTCGCACGACGCCTCCAGCTATCGCGGCATGACACTCGATGCCGACGTGCTCTACATGGTGAGCGCGGACGGCGAGGTCGTCGCCCTGCGCGCACGCACCGGAACGGAGATCTGGCGGCAGAAAGCACTGTTGCATCGCAGCTTGTCCGCAGCCGCGGTCACTGACGATTCCGTGGTCACCGCCGACTATCAGGGTTACGTGCACTGGCTGGACAAAGCCACCGGGGCACTCGCCGCGCGCGCGGCGTCCGGCAAGGTGCGCGTCAGCGCCGCACCGCTGGTGGCGGGCGACAAGGTGCTGGTCATCAACGACCGCGGCCAGATCAGCGCATTCAGAGTACGGCCGCTGGCAGCGGCTGCCAAGAAGGTTACTGCGGAGGCGCCGGCTCCAGCGCAAGAGCCGAGTAAGTAGCAGCGCAGCATGCTGCCAGTCGTCGCTCTTGTCGGCCGACCCAACGTCGGCAAATCGACGCTGTTCAACGTGCTCACGAGCACGCGCGATGCCATCGTGGCGGATGTGCCCGGACTTACGCGTGACCGTCAGTACGGCTTTGGCCGCGTAGGCCCGGTTCCGTACGTCGTCATCGACACCGGCGGTCTGGTCGAGAACCCCAGCGGCATCGAAGCGCAGATGCGCGCGCAGACCGAGCGCGCCGTGGCGGAAGCCGACTACCTGGTGCTGCTTGCGGATGCGCGCGCCGGGCTCTCGCCGCAGGACCACTTCGTGGTGCGCGAGCTGCGCCGCTCGGGCAAACCCGTGACGCTGGCGCTCAACAAGGCCGAGGGTCTCGACTCCGACGTGGTGTCCGCTGACTTTCACGCGCTCGGCCTGGGCGAGCCGCTCACGATCTCCGCGAGCCACGGGCAGGGTTGCGAAACGCTCATGGAACACGTGCTCGCGGGCCTGGAACCCCAGCGCGATGCGGACGACGAGCCCGACGCCATTCGCATCGCCGTCATCGGCCGGCCCAACGTTGGCAAATCAACCCTCGTCAACCGCTTGCTGGGAGAGGAGCGCGTGATTGCCGACGCGGAGCCGGGCACCACGCGCGACAGTATTCTCGTGCCTTTTGAGCGCGATGGCCGCAGCTTTGTGCTTATCGACACCGCGGGCGTGCGGCGTCGTTCCAAAGTCGAGGATGTGGTCGAGCGCGCGAGCGTCGCCAAGACGCTGCAGGCGATCGATGAGGCGCACGTGGTCATTTTGGTGCTCGATGCGCACGACACGGTCGCGGAGCAGGACGCGAGTGTGCTGGGCATTGCCCTGCAACGCGGGCGGGCGCTCATTATTGCCGTCAACAAGTGGGACGGCATTCCGCAGGAGCAGCGCGAGGACATCCGCCGGCAGCTGTCGCTGAAGCTCGACTTCGTGCCGTTCGCGCCGTTGCATTTCATATCCGCGCGCCACGGCACCGGTGTGGGCGAGCTGGTGCAGTCCACGGTGCGCGCCTTCGAGGCGGCGATGCGCACCATGCCGACGCGCGAGCTCACCCGCACGCTCGAGCACGCGCTTACCGTCCACCAGCCGCCGCTGGTGCGCGGCCGGCGGATCAAGCTGCGCTACGCGCACCAGGGCGGCCGCAACCCGCCGCGCATCGTGATCCACGGCAACCAGACCGCTTCCGTGCCGGACGCCTACACGCGCTATCTTGGGAACGTATTTCGCAAGACCTTTGATCTGTTCGCGACCCCCGTCTTCATCGAGTACCGCACCGACTCGAACCCCTACAGGCGGGAACATGCGCGGCCGAAATTCGATCGGCCGCGGCGGCAGGCCGGAAAGAAGCGCAAGCGCTGACAGCGGCCAGCGCTATCCGCCGGCGCAACACGCGCGTAGATTCCCGCCCGGGAGGCCTTCGGGCAACGATCGCTATGAGAAAGACAGTCCGCGTCACCAACGCCATCATTGCGCTGGATGATGACGGTGATGGCGTTCCGCTCCTTTTGCTGCACGGATTTCCCGCCACTGGGATGCTGTGGTCGAGCGTCGCGCCATCACTCGTCAACGCCGGCTACCGTGTTCTGGTCCCCGATCTCGTGGGGTACGGCGGGTCGGACGCTGCCGCCGGCGAACGCCTCGACATGGAGCATCAGGCGCGCTGGTTACTGGAAATGCTCGACGCGCTCGGGGTCGCGCGCGCCGTGGTGGCGGCCCACGACGTCGGTTCGGCGGCAGCACAATTGTTGTTGAGCATGGCGCCGCAGCGGGTTCGGGGTCTGGTGGTACTCGACGGGGTGTACGCGGGCGAGTGGGCCATGGAGGCGATCACCAGCATTCAGACCTGGGACACGGCACAGGCGGGGCGGCTCCATCCCGTGCTGGCGCGGCGGCTCGGCAAGAGCGCTGCGCTGCGCGAAATGCTCGCGGCCTATGCGGGCGAGCAGGGGGGGTTGCGCCTGATCCGTGCCGCGCGGGACCTGGATCCACGGCAGACGCTGCACCTGGGAGAAGCGCTGCGGGCGATCGGCGCGCCAGCGCTGGTCCTCTGGGGGGAGCATGACGAGTTCCTGCCAGTGGACAGCGTTGCGCGACCGCTGGCCGAACTGCTCGGGGCTGAGCTGATCATGCTCCCTGGCGCCCATTTTACGCCCCTCGATTGCCCGCAGCAGGTTGCCGCCGCGCTGATCGATTTCCTCGCGCGACTGTCACAGAATGATTCGTCCGCTGCGAACGGGGACTGACTTAAGCGACTACGTGATGGAGTGAAACTGATGCGCTCAACCCACAAAACCTTGAGCGGTCATGTCAAGGTGCGCGCCACCTTCGCGGCCATCGCGGGCGCGGTTGCCCTGGTAATGACAGGTCTTGCCAGCGCCGACGATTCTGCACAGCCCGTACGGCCGGTGCACCGCTTTCTGGAAATCTCGGTGTCACCGGACGGCGCGTTCGTGGCCTCGGTCGAAGGGGATGCGCCAGCGTCCGGGGGCCCGCCACAAGTCCGCGACCTCGTTATCAGGCGCGTCGCGACCGGCGCTGCCAGCACCGTGGTCGTGCCCTGCGGCCGCGTACCGGAGTGTTGGCCCGCTTCACCCATATGGGCCCCCGATGGCGCGCACGTCACCTTCGCGCTGCGCAAGCCCGGAAGTCACGCTCGCTCCGTGTACAGCGTCGCCGCCGACGGCTCCGCTTTGACCAGGCTGCTCGCGTTCGAGGGCACCATCACCGCGCTTAGCTACGGGCCGGGCGGCCGACTCGCGATGCTCGCGATCGAGAACGCCAACAAGGAGGTGGGTGCCACCCAGGCGGGTGCGCCGGTGGCCGGCGATATGGACGAGGCGCCGCGGGAGCAGCGCATCGCGATTCTAGAGGGCGACACTGTGCACTGGGCATCGCCCCCGGACCTGTTCGTTTACGAATACGATTGGCAGCCGGACGGCAAGGGCTTCATTGCAACCGCGGCGCCGGGCGATGGCGACAACAACTGGTGGCACGCCAGGTTGTACGATTTCAGAGTGGACGCGGCGGCAGGGCGCATCCTCTATAGCCCCGCAGACATCCGCCAGCAGATCACCGCGCCGCGGCTGTCTCCCGACGGCACGACGGTCGCATTCATCGCCGGAATCATGAGCGACTTCGGCTCGACGGGCGGGGACATCTATACCGTGCCTCTGGCCGGCGGACCGGCCACCAACATCACACCGGAAATGAGGGCGTCCGCCCGCGCGCTCGCCTGGGGTTGTGACGGGCACCTGCACGCGGAACTCCTCGCCGTTGATCGGACACAGATCGTTGATTTTGGCGACGGCCGTCACGCGGCCGCCGGCACCATACTGTGGAGCGGCTCCGAATCACTCTCCGGCCGCGACGCCGGCGTCTCGCAGGCGTGCCCGTCGCAGGTGACCGCGACGGCCCATGAATCCTTCACCGTGCCCCCGGAGATCCAGGTCGGGGCGATCGGGCGCTGGCACGATCTGACGACCAGCAACGCGGGCATGACGATGCCGCTGCGTGCGCAGAGCCTGTCCTGGAAGAGCGATGGGTTCGATGTCCAGGGCTGGCTGCTGTTACCAGAGCACCGCAAGGGCACGCTGCCGATGGTGACCCGTGTGCACGGCGGCCCCGCCGCCGCGGCGCAGCCGGTCTTCGCCGGTCCGGGGTTGACGCGAACCCTGCTGGAGCGTGGCTACGCGTTGTTTCTGCCCAATCCGCGGGGTAGCTTCGGGCAGGGCGAGCGCTTTACCGCCGCCAACGTCCGTGATTTGGGACACGGTGATCTGCGCGACATTTTGTCAGGCGTCGACGCCGCGATGAAGTTGGCGCCGATCGACGGCGAGCGCCTCGGGATCACGGGGGGCAGCTACGGCGGCTTCATGACCATGTGGGCCGTGACGCAGACCAATCGCTTCAAGGCCGGTGTCGCCGCCGCCGGCATCAGCGACTGGCAGTCGTACTACGGCGAGAATGGCATCGACGCGTGGATGTTGCCGTATTTCGGCGCCTCCGTTTACGACGATCCGGCGGTATACGCGCGCTCCTCGCCCATCACCTTCATCCGCAACGTTCACACCCCGGTATTTGCCTACGTCGGCGAGCGCGACATCGAGTGCCCCGCATCACAGACGCGGGAGTTCTGGCACGCACTCAAGGCGCTCGGCGTTCCGACGTCTTCGGTGATCTACCCGGGGGAAGGCCACGGACTGCGAGAGCCCGCACACATCGAAGATGCGGATCACCGGACACTGGCCTGGTTTGAACGCTATCTGCAGTGATGGCTGCGGACGGATCAATGACCCGGGCTGCCCGGCCGGTGAGTCACGCCGTCATCGGACCTACGGCGTAGCCCAGGTCGAATCGCTCAAGTGCTCGTCCATGGCTTTGCCGGGGGCGCATTGATCCGAATAATAGGCAGCCTGCATGCCGCCAATTTTTCCCCGCTGCTGATAGTTGATGTTGTAGTACCGAAGGGCGTTCTCCCTGGCGGCTTTATCAGGGACACCGAGTAACCTCGCCGCACGGTAATTGCGCTGGACGGCCTCGCATTCGGTCAGGGCTTCGTTGAGCTCACCGCGCACGTGCATGCTCTCGTGAGTGAACAAATCCAGGCTCTGGAGTTCCCGGCCGGTTGCGCGCTCAGGATGACTCAGGTACGACATCAAGGTGTCGCACCACGGATGTTGGATNNCTCGAGTTCCTGGCGGGTTGCGCGCTCAGGATGATTCAGGTACGACCTCAGGGTGTCGCACCATGGATGTTGGATGGCGATTTCTCCAGTTCGCGGATTGGCGTGGCCGGCGAACAGCATCTCAGGGTCGAGCATGGTATCGAAGACAGTGTTGCAATGAACTTTGGCGCGGTGGTTGTCGGCCAGTTCGGTGGCTTTGCCGGATAAGAACCGTTGAAAATGCCAGGCATGAACCGCGGGCCAGGCGAACAGCACGGCTAACGCAAGCACCAAAGCGAGGTAGGGCTTATAGAGTGGGCGGGGGGAATCGAAGCCGGCCGGCGCGACGATGCTCGAGTAGACTTCGTGGAACGCACACCCTAAGAAAAACAGCGAGATCAGGATCCAGAGCATGCTGAGTGCGTCATTTGGTCATTGGCTGCTGTGGAAACTTTACCGTCAGGGGGATAGTTGGTGGTGCGAGGGGCGCCAGGCGGCTTTACTTCAGTGATTGATGGCTCGTCACCCGCCACACGACGTTGCCGACATCGTCCGCCACCAATAACGCTCCGGCGCGGTCAACCGCGACGCCCACCGGCCTGCCAAATGCCTGACCGTTCGCGCTCAGAAACCCGGTGAGCACGTCCTCGGGCATGCCTGCGGGTCGGCCGTCGGCGAAGGGCACAAAGATCACCTTGTAGCCACTGCGTGGATTTCGATTCCAGGAGCCGTGCTGGCCGATGAATGCGCCGCCCCGGTACTTGCCTGGCAACGCATCACTCTCGTAGAACGCGAGCCCGAGGGAGGCAGTGTGAGCGCCGAGCGCGTAGTCGGGCACGATTGCGCTCGCCACCAGATCCGCTCGCGACGGTGTAACGCGCTCATCGACGTGCTGGCCGTAGTAACTGTAAGGCCAGCCGTAGAAGCCGCCGTCCTTGAGCGACGTCATATAGTCAGGAACCAGGTCGCTCCCGAGCTCGTCGCGCTCGTTTACCGCTGCCCACAGCGCACCGCTATGCGGCTCCCAGGCCAGCCCGTTGGGATTGCGCAGACCCGACGCGTAGATGCGCGAGTGACCGGTAGGAAGATCGATCTCGTAAACCGCCGCGCGGCCGACTTCCTTGTGCATGCCGTGTTCGCCGATGTTGCTGTCGGATCCGACGGTCACATAGAGACGCGCGCCGTCGGGGCTTGCGAGCAGGTCCCGCGTCCAGTGGCCCTCCGGGTCCGCTGGAAGGTCGAGCACTTTGACGCCTGGCGCCGTGAGGTGCATGTAACCAGGGGTGTACGAGAAGCGGACCACCGCGTCGGTGTTCGCGACGTAGAAATTCGAGCCCACTAGCGCCATACCGAAAGGAGAATGCAGCCCCTGAAGAAAGACACTGCGCGTCTGGGCAACACCGTTGGCCCCCATGCCACGCAGCAGCGTGATGCGATCGGCGCTCGGCGTTCCGGCGCCGACATATTTCATGACACGTTCCTCCACCCAGTCCCCGACCCCGCGCTTGTCAGCGGGGGTGGCGGGCGCATCGCTCTCGGCGACCAGGACGTCGCCGTTCGGCAGCACATGCAGCCAGCGCGGGTGAACGAGTCCGGTTGCATATGCGCTCACCGCCAGTCCCGGCGCGGGCGTCGGGGTTGCGCCGGCTGGCCAGCCGACCGCATGGGCAAAGTTGATAGTCGGGAAGCGTGTCGGATGCGGAGCCGGCAAGACCGGGTGTGGCCCGAACCCGGCGCTCACCGGTAGCCTCGCCCGATCGCCGCAGCCGGCCAGTGCATGCACCAGTAAACCGACCATCGCCAGTCGTGAGAACTGGTGAGCGCCGGTCGTCTGCAGAAAGGTTCGCCTGGAAGTCACGTGCGTTTCTCCCATGGACGGGCGCGCCGCTGCCCGGTTTTCACTCCCACTCAGTTGTAGTATTCGTTGCAGAAGCAAGCGGCACAAGTCCCCGACCTGAAAAGTCAGCAGAAGCCGATACGGGCATGGCGGGGCTGCCAGTTAAGGGGATGCTGAAGCCAGAGTGGGACGGGAGACGCTCAACTACAACAGGAGGGCTAAATTGCCACAGCATCCGAACAACCGCTCGAACAACCGAGCGAAGTTGCGGTATGCGGGGATGCCGTGACGCCTGTTGGTCTCACCCTGTCGGTGGCGTGAAGTATGGCGTGAGGCTGTCGAACTCCACCACGAGCGCGCCGCTCGCGTTGACGCCAGAGACGTCTTCCAACAGGTGATACCATCCGGATGAGGAGTTGGGCGTGAGGTATGCGAGCCCCGTGAACTGAATCCCCGCGAGACTGCTGGTGCTGCAGGTCGCAGCGTCGAACAGGACCGACACGCCATAGAGATTGTGCGCGGGATCAATGACCGTGTACGCGCCGGTAATCGTGCAGCCATTGCCTTGTTGCTCGAAGTACGTCCCGTCGGAATTTACGGAGAGCACGTTCCCACCGTCATTCCAATTGCCAACGAGCGTGGCAATGCTGGAGGTGTATAGGTTATAGAGCGGGTCCGGCGTGGCTCCGAGCGTCGGGACCGGGCTGCCGCCAGCGGTAAACGTCAGGTTCAGCGCGCCATTAGTGACATATCCGCTCAGTGTCCATGGGTAGTAGCCCAGGCCGCTGGGCGGCGTGCAGGCCGATAGCATCTCGGTGACACCGGTGCCGTTGAATGTCTGACCATCGATGGTGTATGCGCCGCCGCTGAGGCTGCTGCAGCCATTTTGGTCAGCGGCTGCAAGTGAGAAATACATGCCACCGGCTATCAGCGCCACCTCACTCACCGGCTGGCCATTGACAGTGTCGTTGACATCCCAGATACCCGCGACATTTGGAGGAGGCAGCGGTGGTGCAGGTGGTGGCGGTGCAGGCGGAGTGGGTTGTGTGGGTGACACGCCACCCCCTGGCTGCAGCGATTGCGGAGTGTTCGTTGAGACCACCACTACGCCGCAGCCCGAGAGCAAGGTAATCATCAACGGCAGCAATGCTTTCATATAATTGTTATTCCCCACTAGAAAGCGTACCTACCGAGAGTGGTCCTGATCCTCCCATTGGTCATAATCGCTGACGGTTTTCCGGGAATCAGACGTCGGTCACACAATCCGGATGAGCCCGCACGGGAATGGCGGGTGATTTGTAAAAGAGTGCGCGGCCAGCCCCCCCGTTCCTTGCGGGTTGATGGCTAAGGCAAGCTTCATCCGGTCTGATATCAGCGTGGCCAATCATTGCGCCGATGTTTACTCGGAGCTCGGCACGGTTTTCTACGAGTCGATCAGGCGACTGCCATAGCGGCGGTATCGTTTTCCAACAATTGGCGGAATTGCTCAGCCGGCACAGGCCGGCAGAAATAGTACCCTTGACCCTGCGGACAGCCGTGCTCCCGCAGGATTTCAAGCTGTTCTCGCGTTTCCACGCCTTCGGCCACTACCCGCATATGAAGGCTCTTTCCCATCCCGATCACGGCAGTGACAATGCCGGCATCATCCTCGTCCACAGCAAGGTCGCGCACGAAAGACTGATCGATCTTCAGGGCGTCGATCGGAAAGCGCTTCAATTGGCTCAAGTTTGAATAGCCGGTACCAAAGTCATCCAGCGCCAGCAGCACGCCGATATCTTTCAATTCTTTAAGCACGTCAGCAACGGATCGCGAGTCCTCAATCAGCACCGTCTCGGTGAGCTCGAGTTCCAGATAACATGGCTCCAGCCCCATCTCTTTGAGAGTTGCCCTTACGCCGGCTACGAAACCCGGGGCGCGCAACTCCACGGCGGAGACATTTATCGCGACGCACAGCGGCGGCAGTCCCAAAATCTGCCAGGCGCGCGCCTGGCGGCAAGCTTCGCGCAGCACCCACCGGCCGATCGGCACGATCAGACCGCACTCCTCCGCGATCGAGATGAATTGACCCGGGGGAACGAGCCCGCGCTGCGGGTGGCGCCACCGTATGAGCGCCTCAGCGCCGATGATTCCGCCGGTCGCCAGATTAAACTTCGGCTGGTAATACAGTACCAACTCCTGTCGCTCGATCGCATAATGCAAAGTGTCCTCGAGCGATTGCCGCTCGATCGCGCGTGCATTCATCTCCGGCTTAAAGAATTGATAACTGTCGTGCCTGGCTTGCTTGGCGTGGTACATCGCCAGATCCGCCTTCTTCATCAACGTCTCTACATCCGTCCCGTCTTCGGGATAGGTGACAATGCCGATGCTTGCGGTGATATGCAGCTCATGCTCGTCGATGAGGTGTGGCTTACGCAGTGCCTCGAGTATCTTGGTCGCCGCGATGGCTGCGTCCTCTGCGCGTCTCACCTCCCAGAGCAGCACCACGAATTCATCGCCCCCCTGGCGGCCTACGGTGTCCGAGCCACGCACACACGAAAGTAGTCGCTGCGCCACGGATTGCAGCAAACGATCGCCTACGACGTGGCCCAAGGAATCGTTAATGTGCTTGAAACGATCAAGATCCAGAAATAGTACCGACAGTTCTCGCTGGTGGCGCCTGGAGAGGATTATTGCTTCATGCAGTCGGTCGTTCAGCAGCACGCGATTGGGTAAATCGGTGAGGCTGTCGTGTTGTGCCAGATGAGCCATCTTGCGCGTCATCGCCCGCACCATGCTGACATCGTGAAATACCATGACAGAACCTGTCACTGTCCCGCGACTATCGTGGATAGGGGCGGTGGAATCCTCGATGGCGGCTTCGACGCCGTCGCGTCGAATCAGCACGCAGTTTGGCGGAAGCGCTGAAACTTGGTCGTCTCTTATCGTCAACGCAGTGGGGTTTTGCATGACTTGCCGCGTTGTGCCATCGATGATCTGCAAGACCTCCTCAAGCGGATGACCTGCGGCTTCGTGCTGTGACCAACCTGTCAGGTCTTCAGCGACTACATTGAGATAGGTGACCCGACCGGAAACGTCGGTGCTCACGACTGCGTCCCCGATCGAGTTGAGCGTGACTTGGGCGCGCTCCCTTTCCTCAAACAGCGCCTCGCCATATGCGGCCCGCTCGATCATGGTCCCGAGGGTCTTGGGCAACAGGTACGCGTCGAGGCGGTCTTTAAAGAGATAGTCCTGTGCTCCACACTGCACCGCCAACCTGGCGGTTTTCTCGTGTTGCGGATCAATCAACAGCAAGATCGGAATGCTGGGCGCCGCGCGAAACAGACGGTCGAACGTCTCTATGCCTTGACAGTCAGGCAGGTAGAGGTCGAGCAATATCGCCTCCATGCCGTCCAGTCTTTTCAGGCCTTCAGAGCAGCGCCTGACCCATTCAACGTGGAAGGGCTCACCGCTGCTGTGACCCAGCGCGCCGACAATGGTCTTGGCGGCGGCGGCATCGCTCTGGATGAGAAGTACGCGCTGAGACATCGACGAGGCTCCCGATGTGTCATAACCCAATTAAATTGGAGCACGCTTCAGCGCAACGCTACGTTCGGTGGCGTACTTATAAGGCCCCGCGGTCTGCAGCGGATTGCAATTTTGTGCGGTGCGTCACAGTCGTGGACGGAGCCCGCGCTCGATCAGTGTTGGCGTTTGTATGCGGATGTCCCTTACAACGCCAACCGCGGTGGCCGTTTGCGGCACCAACAGGCTCAGTGCTCCGTGCGATCCGGAAGCAGCCGATCCGACTCCTTCTTTACGATCGCGTAACACTCACAGGTTCTGGCTTCGATCCCCACGCGATCCAGCACAACGATATGGCCCCGGCTGTAATGGATTAAACCAGCCTCCTGGAGCTTTGCGGCGGCGTCGTTGACGCCCTGGCGACGCACACCGAGCATATTGGCGATCAAGTCCTGCGTCATGGCCAACTCGCTCGAGGGCAGGCGGTCCAGGCTCAGAAGCAGCCAGCGGCATAGCTGCTGGTCCAGCGTATGATGTCGATTGCAAACAGCGGTCTGCGCCATCTGGGTAATCAGTGCCTGCGTGTAGCGCAACAACAGATGCTGCATGGCTCCCGCGCGGGTGAATTCCGACTTCAATGTCGCCGCTCTCAGGCGGTAGGCTTGGCCAGCGCTTTGCACCACCGCCCGGCTCGGCGTGGATTCACCACCCATGAAGAGAGAAACGCCAACGACACCGTCGTTGCCGACGACAGCAATTTCGGCTGACGCGCCGTCCGCCATGACATTCAGCAACGAGACGATCGAATCGACGGGGAAGTAGACGTGGCGCAATGCGATGCCGGATTCATAGAGCGCCTCGCCCAATGACAAAGAGACGAGTCTCAGGTGCGGCGTCAGCCGGTCAAAATCACTATTCGGTAATGCGCCCAGCAGATGGTTACGCGCAGGAGCCACAAAGGGAAGGAGTTGCACCGATCTCCCCTCCAGCGAAACGCGCCATACGGCGCCGTCTCCGGATACGCTGGGCCCCATCGTGGAGCCCAGGATTCGGACTGTTGGTACTTTACTCCACCGAGCCCGCCCCAACAAGTGCATGCAGCAGACATGTAGTTAGCTCATCAACTGTCCGGTTCACGGTAGTGCCCTGAAGGTGGTGCCTACTCCCACTCGATCGTCGCCGGCGGCTTGCCCGAGATGTCATACACCACGCGCGAAATGCCGCTGACCTCATTCACGATGCGTCGCGACACGTGATCGAGAAAATCGTACGGCAGGCGTGCCCAGTGCGCCGTCATGAAATCCACGGTCTCCACCGCACGCAGCGCGATCACGAAGTCATAACGACGGCCATCGCCCATGACGCCGACCGAGCGGACCGGGAGAAATACCGCGAATGCCTGGCTGGTGCGGTCGTAAAGGTCATGCTTGCGCAGTTCATCGATGTAGATGGCATCGGCGCGCCGCAGCAGGTCGGCGTATTCCTTGCGGACCTCGCCGAGAATGCGTACGCCCAGCCCAGGTCCGGGAAACGGATGGCGGTACACCATCTCCCGCGGCAGGCCGAGCTCCATACCCAAGCGCCGCACTTCGTCCTTGAAGAGCTCCCGCAGCGGCTCCGCAAGCTTCAGGTTCATTTTCTCCGGCAGGCCGCCCACGTTGTGATGCGACTTGATCACCTGCGACGG
>PMHN01000343.1 GCA_003156695.1 Gammaproteobacteria bacterium | reverse complement strand
CGAAAGCGTGCCGTGAGAGCCAGCACGCGTTCGCGGCGCCAGCTCTCGGACTGCGCGATCTTCAGCGCCTGGCGGGTGGCGGCTGCGACCGGCTGTGGCAGCGCGGTGGTATAGATGTAGGTGCGCGCCTTCTGGATCAGCAATTCGATGAGCGCCGCCGGCCCGGCGACGAACGCACCGAATGACCCAAAGGCCTTGCCGAGCGTACCCACGAGCACCGGCACGTCCTGCGCCGTAAGACCGAACGCCTCGAGCGCACCGCGCCCGGTGGCGCCCAGCACGCCCAGGCCGTGAGCGTCGTCGACCACGAGCCACGCCTCACGCGCGTTCGCGATGTGCGCCAGCTGCGGGAGCGGCGCGAGATCTCCATCCATGCTGAACACCCCATCGGTGGCGATGAGGGCAGTATGACCGGGAGCCGTCGCCGCCAGCCCCGCCGCCGCGCGCGCATCCGCGTGCGCGAAACGCCTGAACGCAGCTCCCGACAGGCGCGCGCCGTCGATGAGGGAGGCATGGCAGAGCCGATCCAGCAGCACGCGCTCACCGCGTCCGGCGAGCGCCGTCATCACCGCGAGGTTCGCCATGTATCCGGTCGAGAACAGCAGCGCCCGCTCACGGCCGGTGAAGGCGGCCAGCTCCTCTTCCAGTCGTGCGTGCTCGCTGCCATGACCGCTCACCAGGTGGGAGGCGCCGCTGCCCGCGCCGGTGCGCGCGGCGCATTCGCCCATCGCCGCCGCGAGCGCCGGGTGGCGCGCCAGCCCGAGATAGTCGTTGCTGCTGAAGTCGATGAGCTCGCGTCCGCCGGCGAGTCGCACGGCGCGCGTGCCGGCAGCCGGGAAACTCTCCACCGTCACGCGCTGCCGGCGCAGCTGCGCTGCGTCGAGCTGCGACAGCACTGCCGCGAGTGCCGGCGTCGCGCGTTTCACCGCACCGCCCCTGCGAGCCTCAGCGCGCCGCCGCCGTCGCCGTCACGGCCGCTGCGTCCTTGAGCGCTTCGGGCGTAAGGCCCAGGCGCTCGAAAAGGCTGCGGTCCGCCGCGACGTCCGGATTGCCGGTGGTGAGCAGCTTCTCGCCGTAAAAAATGGAGTTCGCGCCTGCCAGGAAGCATAAAGCCTGCAGCTCATCGCTCATCTGCTCGCGCCCCGCCGACAGGCGCACGTGCGCGCGCGGCATGAGCAGGCGCGCCACCGCGATGGTGCGCACGAAATCGAATGGATCGACGTCGGCGCAGTTCGCGAGCGGCGTGCCTGGGACCTTCACCAGCTGGTTGATCGGCACGCTCTCCGGGTGCGCGGGCAGATTCGCGAGTGTGCGCAGGAGCTGCGCCCGGTCGGCCAGCGTCTCGCCCATGCCGATGATGCCGCCGCAACACACGTTGAGCCCGGCGGCGCGGACTGCCGCGAGGGTGTCGAGCCGATCCTGGTAAGTGCGCGTGCTGATGATCTCGCCGTAAAACTCGGCCGAGGTGTCGAGGTTGTGGTTGTAGTAGTCCAGGCCTGCGGCCTTGAGCTCCTGTGCCTGCTGCGGCGTGAGCATGCCGAGGGTGGCGCAGCTCTCGAGCCCGAGCGCGCGCACCTCACGAATCATCTGGGCGATCACCACCAGGTCTTTGTGCTTCGGCGAGCGGTAGGCCGCGCCCATGCAGAAGCGCGTGGCTCCCGCTGCCTTGGCGCGCACCGCGCTGTCGCGCACCGCCGCCACCTCCATCAGCGCCTGGGTGTCGAGGCCCGTCTCGTAACGCACGCTCTGCGGGCAGTAGGCGCAATCCTCGGGACACGCGCCGGTCTTGATCGACAAGAGCGTGCTCATCTGCACGGTGTTGGGTTCGTGGTGCGCGCGGTGTACCTGCTGCGCACGCAGCAGCAGGTCCATGAACGGCAGCGCAAACAGCGCCTGCACCTGCGGCAGCGACCAGTCGTGGCGGATGCAACCTGCGGTTGCCGTGTCATTCGCTCGCTGCATGCGCATTCCTCCCGTGCGGCGCGCGGCCGGCCGACGGCGACCATGCCCGAGCGCGCGCCCGCGTGTCAACGCAATGCAGGATCTAAAGTCGACAATTGATCAGTTATTAGCCAGCGGAGCCACTGACAGCCACCAGGTGCACGAGCAGTGCCGCGCTTACCGCGAGCGCGCCCGTGGCTGCGATGAGCACTGCCGCGGCCGCGCAGTCCTTGACCACGCCGATCGCGGCGTTCTCCTGCGGGTGAAGTTCGTCGGCCAGCCGCTCGATGGCGGTGTTGAAGAGTTCCGCCGCGATCACCGCGCTGCCGGCCATGAGTGTCAGCGCCCACCACAGCGGCCCGGGCTCGAGCACGAGAAGCGTGACGATCAGCAGCAGCAACACGGTCGCCTGGATCTGCAGGCTGCGCTCGGTGCGCAGTGCGTGGGCAAGCCCGCGCAGCGCAAACCCCAGCCGGCTCGGGAAGCTGCTGTTCTTGTGCACGTTCATCGCCCGCACTAGCCGCCGTACACGTATTGCAGCAGCACGCCGACGAACACGGCCAGCCCGACGTACTGATTGTTGAGAAAGGCGTGCAGACATCCGGCGGGCTCGCGCTTTCTGATCAGCCACTGCTGCCACAGGAACAGGACCCCGGCGGCGATCACCCCGCCCCGGTACCAGCGTCCGAAATGCATGTCGTGCCCGGCCAGCACCAGCGCGTACAGCATCATTGCCTGCATCACGCCGATCAGCAGCTTGTCCATGTCGGCAAACAGGATGGCGCTCGAGCGCACGCCGATCTTCAGGTCGTCCTCGCGGTCGATCATGGCGTAGATAGTGTCGTAGACCGCCGCCCACAGCACCGCGGCGATGTACAACACCCACGCCACGCGCGGCAGCACGCCGGTCTGCGCCGCGAACGCCATCGGCACGCTCCAGCCGCCGAAGGAAATTCCCAGCCACAGTTGCGGCATGGGGAAGAAGCGCTTGAAAAAGGGATACGCGACTGTCAGCGCGGCGCCGATGCATGCGAGTTTCACCGTCAGGAGGTCGAGGCGCGTCACCAGCAGCAGCGCCAGCACCATGAGCACGCCGAACAGCACCAGCGCTTCGCTGGGCGACACGCGTCGCGCCGCGAGCGGGCGGTCGCGGGTGCGGCGCACGTGCGGATCGATGTTGCGGTCCGCGAAGTCGTTGATCACGCAACCGGCGGCACGCATCACCACCACGCCCAGCACGAACACGATCAGTACGTGTGGCGCCGGGCGGCCGGCGCCGGCGATCCACAGCGCCCACAGCGCCGGCCACATGAGGAGCCACGTGCCCACCGGGCGATCCAGCCGTGCAAGACGCACGTACTCGTTGATGCGCACCGACAGGCGATGCGACAGCGGCGCCTCCGCAGGCTTTGGCTTCAACGCCAGTTCCGGGGTAACTGCAGCCATCGTGACCGTAAGCTTACGTTATCCGACTCGCCCGTAGCGCTCGCCCGCGCCGATCCAGCGCTCGGCGAGCGGCGTGACATTCGCGGGGTGTGAGGCGATCAGCACCTCGGCGCACTTCTGCACGCGCGGCAACAGATCCGCGTCGCGCATGAGATCGGCGACCCGCAGCTGCGCAAGTCCGGTCTGCCGCGTACCCAGGAGTTCCCCGGGCCCCCGCAGCTCAAGGTCACGGCGCGCAATCGCAAAGCCGTCGCTGGTTTCGCGGATCGCCTTGAGGCGCTCGCGGGCAAGCGCTGACAACGGCGCACGGTACAAGAGCACGCAGCTGCTGGCCTCGGTGCCACGCCCGACCCGCCCGCGCAGCTGGTGCAGCTGGGAGATGCCGAAGCGCTCCGCGTNNCCTCGATGACGGTCGTGGCGACCAAGAGCTGCAGCTTCCCCGCCTGGAACGCGAGCATCGCCTGGTCCTTGGCCGCGCCCGGCATGCGGCCGTGCACCAGGCCCACGCGTACCCCCGGCAGCGCTGCGGCGAGCGACGCCGCGGTTTCCTCGGCGGC
>PMHN01000318.1 GCA_003156695.1 Gammaproteobacteria bacterium | reverse complement strand
CCAATGAAGCGATGATTACTGACTCTACTGTCGTCGCGAATCTTGCCAGGTACGCCGAGCAGGCAGCCAATGAAGCTCTGAGCACTGACATTCGCCTGCAGTTCGACATCTCGGGTGTTCCCCTCGAAACGAGCACCGATGATCGCCATCGACTGACAGCCTTTTGTAAAGCGCATGCCGTCACCGCAGCTTTCCAGATTGCCACCGTGCCAAACTGAGCCGCTACCGCCTATTTCGACCCACAGCCCCACGCTGGATTTATCGGTGCTGACGTCCCCCAGCGCGACGCAACCCTTGAACATCTGTTGTGTCGGTTCAACTTTCCCGGTAGTCGTGAGACGGAATCCCACGTGCAGATGGTTGGTGTGTACCAGATCCAGGACGTTGAAAAACGGGNNCCATCGATGCGCACGCCTTCCCCTGTTCGGGGTGACGATCGCTCCTCGCACTCGATGTAAATTCGCGCCAAATAAGCACCGCAGGTCTCGTTGCATTGGACGGCTTTACCGTTCCCATGTGTGAGAATGATCGCAAGGTCCGACAGGCCGCAGCCGTGCTTCAGCGCGCCGGTGCTGGGTCCGCCGAGACGGAACAGTGCGTTGCCGCGCCCGTCATTTGCGGTCTGCAGCACGGTTGCGTGCATACCTGCGCCCCGCAAAACCACATATTGTGGAATGTCGATGGTCCCCGAGCCGACTGTAAAGACCCCTGGAGGAAGCTGGATGGTTCCAGCCACCATTCCCGATACCCGCGTCAAGGCGGCGATTGCCGACTCAATCCCCGCTGCGTTGTGCTCCGCTGAGCCCGCCTCGTCGAACCCATACCGGCGGACATCGACGATCGGCAGGGGCGCGAACCCATAGTCGCTTGGCGCTATCCGCGCCGCAACTTCAGCGGCTGTGCGCGGATAGCGCAGCTCGTCCTTCGACTGCGCGGCTGTTCGCTGAGACACCAGCGCGCCCGCGCTCAGGGCCGCGAGTTTCGCGAGATCACGACGGNNGTTGGTTCCGGATGCTGCGGTATCGTCACAGGGCCACTTAAATCAAGCCTCACTGCTTGAGTTGCTTGCCAACCTCCGCGCGAATACGCGCGATTTCAACTCGGAGCGCGTCATAGTCCTCCATCTTCCTTTGCAGGAAACGGACGGTAACCCGCCCCTTTGCCTTGATTCCACGCGGGGTCAACAGATACATGTAGGCGATTTTGTTGCCGCTATTCCTGAAGTTGCTGGCNNTTTTACCCAGCCTTTGTTCACGAGTGCGTTGAGGCAATAGTTCAACTTGCCCAAGCTGACGCCAAGCTCACGTGCAGCGTCTCGCTGACTTACGGTGGGATTGCTTTCCAGCAGCTTCAGGAGTTTGTAGCGAACTTCGTCGGTCAGCATCGCCCGATCCTTTCACGCGCCGCCTGCGCAAAATTCGACTCATCAGGTANNCAGAAACCCAACAACGCCCGTCCCTGGACCGCCCCGGAATAATGCCAACCAAGGATTGAAGGTGAGCCGATCTATGCGGGCCGGTTTTGCGGGTCAGCCTTCGCGGAGCGCACTGCCCGGCGAACATACAACACGATTAAGCCGATGAAAAAACCGACTGCTGCANNCTTCAGGACCGGCGCAACAGCTGGATCAATGACCTTGAACGCATATTCGCGCTGTACGTTTGCCAGCATCGCCTTGTCCACCTGGTCCTCTATCACCCGATAAATGGCATGCTCCATCGCAACGTCATTGGTCTTGGCTAACTCTTTGTTCAGGTATTCGATACTGCGGTCGGAGTCACTTATCGCTACCGTTCGCAACCGGTCGTTCACCATCTCGACCATGCGATTGGTCCACGCCGCCGCCAGTTCCGGCGAATACCAGTCAACAGTGATTTTCACCATTCCCGACTTTTTATCCTGAGCGACTGTTCTGACGGTAGAGGTGAACATTTTGATGCCGCCCTCGAGCGTTGGCGGTTTTATTCCTTTGCGCCAGCTATGCGCGTTCGCGTCCCATTTGTCAGCAAACAATATGGGCATGAGATTTTGGCTGGTGATGAACTCTCCTGCAAAACCCTTTGATGTCAGCGTTGCGTACGCCTCGGCTTTTTTCCCGCCCTCCCCGGGCAATTCGACACCCATAATCGAGGCGATCCCACCGAGCTCCTCCTTCATACCCCCGCCGCTCTCGGAATCCTCGGGAACAACCGGGGAAAGCAGCACTTCGGCCCGATACCAGTCCCGCATTGTCAGTGAGATGCCNNACCGTCACGAGGCCGCAGACAAGTGCTGTCAGCGCCAACGGCTTCCACGCCCCGGCAATTGTGCGCATCACGCCGCGGAGGTTTATTACGTCATCGGCTGGTTGTGGCGGCACCAGAAGAAAATAACCGCTGAGGGGTTCTGCCAGCATTTGCCCAGCCCGTACTTCAGCCGCAACGCTCATTGCCTGCTTGCCCTCGTCTGCAGCGGTCGTCGCGCGCTGCGCCTGTTCTCCACGGAGTGCCGTCATATCCCCTACCTTTTACTACAACAGTGCCTTTAGAGGCTTGGTACCCATTAGCTGCCGCGCTACTCCACCAGCTCCCAGCTCAAGGGGGTACCCTTTTCGACATTTTGCTTGACCCGTCTGCCAAGCAAAATGTCGTAATATTTTGGTGCCAAACCCAGTCCCGGCCGGACGCAGCGGATGTTTTCCCGGGTCAGCGCAGCGCCCGCCTGCAGATCCTGCGCGACGTAGATCGAGCGGCGAAAAATCAGAGATTTCTTCTCCGCCTCACTCGGNNCCCACGCTCGCTCCGTTTCCAGTACCAGTGCACGCAGCTCCTGCGGCTCGAGCGAGAATGCGCTATCCACGCCGCCCGCTGCGCGACTCAGCGTGAAATGCTTCTCGACGACCGAGGCGCCGTGGGCCACGGCGGCGACTGCCGCGCCGACGCCCATGGTGTGATCGGACAGCCCGACTTCACAGTCGAACAGCGCCCGCATGTGTGGAATTGTCACGACGTTGCTGTTCAGCGGCGACGCCGGATAGGTGCTGGTGCACTTGAGCAGTACCAGTTGTCCGCAGCCGCTGTCGCGGGCGGCCCGTACGGCATCGTCGATCTCGGCAATGCTTGCCATGCCGGTGGAGATGATGAGCGGCTTGCCGGTGGCGGCGGCCTTGCGAATGAGCGGCAGGTGGACGTTCTCGAACGACGCGATCTTGTAAGCGGGCACGTCCAGCGTCTCGAGAAAGTCAACCGCGCTTTCGTCGAACGGGCTGCTGAAACAGGCCATGCCCAGCTCGCGCGCGCGCTCCATGATCTGCGCATGCCACTCCCATGGGGTACTGGCGCGCCGATACAGATCATGCAGGTTGCTGCCCTGCCACAGATTCTCCGGGTCCTGAATGCAGAACTCGCGGCTGCGCACGTCGAGCGTGATCGTGTCGGCCGTGTAGGTCTGCAGCTTGAGGGCGTGAGCACCCGCGTTGGCGGCGGCCGCCACGATCTCGAGTGCGCGCTCGAGGGATTGATTGTGATTGCCGGACATTTCCGCGATGACAAACGGAGCGTGAGCGGCACCAATCGGCCTTCCAGCGATCACTAGCTCAGATGCCATGTTCGCAACTGCGCGCCTCACAAAGAAGTCCTGCCCCAGAAGACAATATCGGCATTGTGCACCACGACCCCGTTCTGGGGATTATCGAAGCTCGCCCTGAGACGCTGACCGGCCGTAACTCGCCAAGGTGGCCCACGATCAGCTGCCACAGTTCATCGGCCGTATAGAACACGCTCAGCAGCCCATATTCGCCGGTTTCGCGACACTGTAGTCGAAACGCTCCAGAACCCTCCGGTTCACCGCGGCCCCACCGCCAGTCTTCCGGCAGGCGCGAGCGGATGTAAAACAGTCCGCCGGCTTTGAGGAGGCGTCGACACTCGACGAGAAGTCGAGTGAACGCACTCCGGGGCAGGTAGTAGTTGACGCTCGGAATCAGGAGGACGTCGTAGGGCCGCTCGCCGAGGGGCGGCAACTCCTCGGCCAGGTTGCACTGAATAATGTTCGCGGCCCCCTCCAGGTTGTGGCGTGCATCCGCGACGGCAGCACTACTGACATCGATGCCGGTGACGTCCCAGCCAAATGCGGCGAACAACATGAGGTTGTTGCCGCTCGCGCATCCAAATTCCAGTACCCGTCCGGGTGTGCGCTGCAGTTGCTCCTTGAAGAACATCCTGAACAGCATGTCATCTGGATAGCGTATTCCGCGCACTTCAGCGAGCGTTCTCATCTGTCAGCCCGCGCCGTTACCATGCCGTCCAGCCTCCATCGACCGCCAAATTCGCGCCGGTAATGTACGAGGCTGCCGGGGACAAGAGGAAGACCACCGGCGCAGCAACCTCCGGCGGATTGCCGGTCCGCTGCAACGGTACCTTTGCCGCGAGCTTCTCGTAAAACGCGGGAATGCCCGGATCGATGCCGGTATCGGGAAAGGCTCCCGGCGTGATGGAATTCACGCGGATGGCGGGACCCAAATGACAGGCGAGATACCGGGTCATCTGTAGCATTCCGCCCTTGGTCGCGCCGTAATGGACCGGATTGTTCTTGCCGGAGCTGCCGTAGATCGCCGGATCCGGACTCACCATTGCGTACATCGAAGCAACGTTGACGACCGAGGACGTGTCGCCGGACTGGCGCGCGCCCGCCTCCAGCAGGCTGCGCAGCATTTTCACCAGCATGAACGGACTGATGAGATTGTAGTTACACGCCGCCTGAAAATCGGCGGGCTCGATTGTCTCGAGCGGTCCCACCCGTCCCGCGTAAGCGTTGCAAACGATACCGTGCAGCACTCCCCAGCGGCTCTCCAGCTCGCGCCGCAGCGCCTCCAGGTCCTCGTTAAGGGTGATGTCCGCCGGCACCACATGCGCCCGGCCGCGACCCGGCTCGGGCAGGTGCTTGCGGCATTCCTCGAGCGCGTCCGGGCGCCGCCCACACATCACCAGCTGAGCGCCTGCGGCAGCAATCGCCGCCGACATCGCGCTTCCCAGCCGACCCGCGGCCCCAGTCAGCAGGATCACCCGGCCTTCCAGGGCGAAAACTGCTTTGCTCACCATAGCACCGGATTCAGCAGACGCACGGGTACATCGGTGAAGGTCTCACGCACCAGCGCAGCCTGCGCCGGGCTCAGGGGTTCCGTACAGGCCAGCGACAGCAGCTCCCGCAGCTGCCCCGCGGACTCAACTCCCACCACCAGCGAGGTGATCCAGGGAAACGCCCGTACAAATGCCATGCACAGGTCGGCCGCGCACTTTCTGTGGAATGATCCTATCAAGCGGCGGATGTCTGAGCACAGCCGCGGAGCGGCGTCCGCCCACGACGGCCAGCGACCCGGCTCACTCAGCAGCAGCCCCTGAAGAAAGACGCTGCGCGCGTGAATCGCGAGGTCGCGCCGCGCAGCGGCAGCCCGCTGGAACTCGTGCTCGAGCCAGCGCTGATCGAGCAGATTGAAGGGGATCTGTAGTTGTGTAATGCGCGGATCCCCCAGACTGCGCACCGCCTCCTCGGGGGTATACACCGAGGCACCGATCTCCCCGATCGTCCCGTTCCTCACGTGCTCACTCAGCCGCTCCAGTGCAACTCCGCCCCATCTGAACATATCGGCGCAGCGATGGAACAACATGACGTCGATACGCGAGCGGCTGAGGTCGCTGCAGGAGCTGCGAACGCTCTGGTCGACAGCGCCCTCCACCACTGCACGCGGCGCATCATCCGGCAGATCGGTGAGCGGCCGTAGCTTCGATATCACGCGCATGCCGTACCCGGGCCAGCGGTGCAGCATTCTGCCGAGCCGCTTCTCAGCGTCGCCGTAGGCCCGGGCGGTATCGAGCTGGGTAACGCCGCCTTCCAGGGCGGTGCTCACAATCGCCAGCGCCTCGGTGTCGTTCGGGCGCCCGGCGCTGTTGGTGATCCCGTAGTCCATTCCCAGTTGCGCCGTGCCAAGCGTGATGCAGGAGTAATGCTGCGCACCGACCAGCCTGCGCGCGATCCGGCAGTCTCCTNNATGCGCCACGGCACACGTTGCGCGTCTCCGGCACGACGAAACAGCGCTGCCATCGCCAGATAGTCCTCGAGCGTATCGATTGTGACCCGCAGACTGGAGCGATCGGCGTCGAAAAACATCCCGCGCGGCACGATACCGGCGTCGCCAGTCATCGCTTTGAGATGTGGCGTGACGTGCTCGTCCACATGGGCATCGCGCTTCTCGCGTGCCGCTTGGCGCAGCGCCCCCGCAGTGAAGACCTCGGCGCTCAATCCGAGCGGCAGTCCATCGGCGGGCGATGAGCTGCCGAGATAGCGGGTGTTCGCGGCGTCGAAGGCCTGAATCAGTCGATCCACGAATTCCCCGTCGGGCACCGGGTTATCGGCGGTCGCACGCACTACGATATCCTCATGGCCCAAGTCGGCTGTACAGCTCAGGAAGCGCTGCAGCACGTCAGCGAGACTGCCGCGGTAAGTGCCCATGCCATACTCCGCCGCGAGCGCCACAAGCAGATCGTCGCTAGCATCAGTCGATGTCGCGAGCACCACCTCGCGGCCGGTCGAGCCCAGGCGACGCGCGCACAGCACCGCGAGCGGCAAACCGCCCAACGGCAGTAGCGACTTCGCCGGCAGGCGGCGCGAGCCCGTTCGCGCCTGCAACACAATGCGCACCCGCGGTGCGCTCACGTCTCGAGAATCCCGCTGAGGGAGCGGATGACCCACTCCTGA
>PMHN01000366.1 GCA_003156695.1 Gammaproteobacteria bacterium | reverse complement strand
TTCTGCACCTTCTGCGTGGTGCCCTATACGCGCGGCGCGGAGTATTCTCGTCCGTCGGGCGCCATCGAAACCGAAGCGCGGACCCTGGCCGCTCGCGGCGTGAGAGAAGTCACTCTGCTCGGCCAGAACGTCAACGCCTATCTCGGGCCGATGGCCGATGGCGTGCAGGCGGATCTCGCCACGCTCATCCATCATGTCGCGCGGGTGCCGGGAATCGAGCGCATCCGCTTCACCACCTCGCATCCCCTGGAGTTCGGCGACAGCCTGATCGAGGCGTTCGCCAACGTGCCGCAGCTGGCCAATCACTTGCACCTGCCGGTGCAAAGCGGTTCCGACCGCGTGCTCGCGCTCATGAAGCGCGGCTACACCACGCTCGAATTCAAGGACAAGGTGCGACGCCTGCGCGCCGTGCGTCCCGACATTGCCGTTTCCACCGACTTTATCGTGGGCTTTCCGGGCGAGAGCGAGCGCGATTTCGCCGCCACGCTCGCGCTGGCGCGCGACGTGGACTGCGATCAGTCATACAGCTTCATCTACAGCCGCCGTCCCGGAACCCCGGCCGCCTCGCTCCCCGATGAGGTCGGCAACGAGGTGAAGCTCGAGCGGCTCGCGCGGCTGCAGGCGCAGATCGAATCCCAGGCACGCGTGATCAGCGAGGCGATGGTGGGCACGCGCCAGCGCGTGCTCATCCAGCGGCCCGCAAAGAAGGATGCACGCGAACTCGCCGGTCGTACCGCCAACAATCGCTGGGTGAATTTTGCCGGGCCCGCGACGCTCATCAACCGCTTCGTCGACGTCGAGGTGACCGAGGTGCGCGCCCACAGCCTGCGCGGGCGCCTGGCTGTGCCGCACGCTCAGCCGGCCGCGCGTGCCGCGGTCAGCGGCTGAAATGCCAGTGGCCGCACCATCAGCAGAGTTGCAGCGGGAGTTCGTTCTGGAGCCGGCGGACAACGCCCGCCTCGCCAATCTCTGCGGACCGCTCGATGAGAACCTGCGCCTGCTGGAGACGCGCCTGGACGTACGCATTCAACGCCGTGGCGACAACTTCCGCGTCAGCGGCGCACAGGCCGCGAATGCGCAATCGCTGCTGCACGAGCTGTTTGTGCTCACGGCGACTGACGAGGTTACGCCCGAGCGGGTGCATCTGGCGCTGCACGAACGCGCGTCAGGTCCGGTCGCGGCGGCGGACTCGCGCGATCATGGCGTGCGGCTGCCCAGCGGCGGCATCCGTGCACGTGGCGCACACCAGCGCGACTACCTGGAGCACATCCGCACCCGGGACCTGACTTTCGGCATCGGGCCTGCGGGCACCGGTAAGACCTATCTCGCGGTGGCCTGCGCGGTGGAGGCGCTGCAAGCCGAGCGCGTGCGGCGGCTCATCCTGGTGCGGCCGGCCGTCGAGGCGGGCGAGCGTCTGGGGTTCCTGCCGGGGGATCTGACGCAGAAGGTCGATCCGTACCTGCGGCCGATGTACGACGCGCTGTACGAGATGATGGGCTTTGACCGTGTGGCGCGTTTTATCGAGCGCAGCGTCATCGAGGTCGCGCCGCTGGCGTTCATGCGCGGCCGGTCGCTCAATGATTCCTTCATCATTCTCGACGAAGCACAGAACACCACCATCGAGCAGATGAAGATGTTCCTCACCCGCATCGGCTTCGGCTCCCGCGCGGTTGTCACCGGCGATATCACCCAGACGGATCTGCCCGCCGGCCGGCAGTCGGGCTTGAGTCACGTCGTGCAGGTGCTGCGGGCCGTGGAGGGCGTGGCGTTCACCTTCTTCGACGCGCACGACGTGGTGCGTCACCCGCTCGTGCAGCGCATCGTGCAGGCCTACGAGTCGCGCGGGAGTTCATCCTGAGCGCGGCGGCTCGCCGCATGCTCGGCAGCCGACCTGGCAGGGTGGCGGTCGCGGCGCCCGTGCGACTTGAAGTGCAACGGCGCGTCAGCGGCTGGTCGCCGTCGCGGCGGGAGCTGGCATTGTGGGCGAGTACCGCCGCGGGCCGGCGCGCGGCGGGGCGCGAGCTGGGCGTGCGGGTCGTCGCGGCCGCTGAAAGCCGGCGCCTGAATGCCCATTTCCGCGGCCGTGACCAGGCCACTAACGTGCTGTCGTTTCCAGCGCCACGCCTGCCGCATGCGGCGGCGAGCGCGTCGCTGCCCCTCGGAGACCTGGTGGTCTGCGCCCGCGTGCTGCGCGCCGAGGCGCGCGCCCAGGACAAGCCGCTCAAGGCCCACTGGGCGCATCTCATCGTGCACGGCACACTGCACCTCATCGGCTACGACCACGAGCGCACGAGCGATGCGCAGCGCATGGAACGTCGCGAGATCGCGGTGCTCAGGCGCCTGGGGTTCGCCAACCCCTACCGGAGCTAACTCAAGATGGCGAAGGATCTCAATACCACCGGACGCTGGCTGAAACGCCTCACCCAGGGGCTCGCCGTCGAGCCGCAGGACCGTCAGCAACTGCTGAGCGTGCTGCGCGAAGCGGGCGAGCGAGACCTCATCGATGGCGATGCGCTCACCATGCTCGAAGGCGTGCTGGGAGTGGCAGACCTTCAGGTGCGCGACATCATGGTGCCGCGCGGCCAGATGGTGTTCGTGCGGCGCGCCACGCCGGCGGCGCAGATTCTCGCGGTGGTGGTCGAATCCGGCCACTCGCGCTTCCCGGTGATGGACGAGGACCGCGACGACATCGTCGGGGTCCTGATGGCGAAGGACCTGCTGCGGCTGTCCGCCGCCGGCGCCCGTGGACGCTTCGACATCCGCGAGTACATGCGGCCGGCGCAGTTCGTGCCGGAGTCCAAGCGGCTGAATGTGCTGCTGAAGGAATTCCGTCGCAATCGCAATCACATGGCGATCGTCGTGGACGAGTATGGCGGCGTCTCCGGACTCGTCACCATCGAGGACGTGATCGAGCAGATCGTCGGTGAGATCGACGATGAGTTCGACGTCGAAGACGATCACAACATCCGCCGCGACGGCGAGCGCAAGTTCACGGTGCGCGGGGTGACGCGCATCGGCGAGTTCAACGACTACTTCGCCGCGCAGCTCTCCGAGGAGCAGGGCTTTGACACCATCGCCGGCCTGCTCATGAAGCAGCTCGGGCGGCTGCCGCGCCGCGGCGAGACCGCCAGTATCGACGGCTTTGAATTTCAGGTCATGCGTGTCGACCGCGGCCGGATCGATGCGCTGCGGGTGGTCGCGCCGCGCGACGTGCTGCCGCCCGAAGAGCACGCCGCCGGCGGCGGCAGCTGAACGGCATGCACGCAGCTTCCCGCACCGCGGCCCCGCCGCCGGGGCAGGCACGCTACGGCCTGCCGCGGCCCTCATCTGCGCTGGTGCGCGCGGTGCTGGCGCTCACCGCCGGAGCGGCGCTGGCGGCAGCCTTTGCACCACTGAACCTCTGGCCGCTCGCGGTGCTGTGCCCCGCGGTGCTCATGTGGCTGTGGCAGGACGCGGCGCCACGCGAGGCCGCGCGCCTCGGGTTCTGTTTCAACGCCGCGACCTTCGCCGCCGGCACCTATTGGCTGTACATCAGCATCCACGGCTTCGGCGAGGCGCCCATCTGGCTCGCGTTTGTCCTCATGCTGGGACTCGTCGCCATCATGGGCCTGTATCACGCCGCGCTCGGCTACGCGGCCGCGCGCTGGCTGCCGCGCACCGGCCTCGCGCGCTGGCTCGTCGCGCTGCCGGCGAGCTGGCTGCTCATCGAGTGGTGGCGCGGCTGGTTCCTGTCCGGCTTCTCGTGGCTGTCGCTCGGCTACTCGCAGACCGACACGTGGCTGGCAGGCTTCGCTCCGCTCGTGGGCGTGTACGGCCTGAGCGCGATCTTGCTCGTGAGCGCCGGCGCCCTCGCGACGTTCGCGCTGGGCACGCGGCGCGCGCGCCTGATCGCCGCGTTCGTGCTCGTGGTTCCGTGGCTCGCCGGCGCGGGCCTGCGGCACGTGTCCTGGACGCACGTCAGCGGCGCGCCGGTGTCAGTGGCGGTGATCCAGGGTGCGATTCCGCAGGACCAGAAGTGGCTCGACACTAACAAGGACACGACACTCAAGCTCTACCAGGCACTCACCGAGAAGGCGCTCGGTGTGGGACTCATCGTGTGGCCCGAGTCCGCTACCGCCGAAGTCGCCAACGACATCGTGCCGTACCTCAACCACCTCAACACCGAGGCGCGCACACATCACTCGGCGCTGGTGATGGGCGTGTTGCGCGCGGAAAGCGTGCCCGCGGGCAAGGGCGGCGAGGGTAGCGAAGATAAGACACGCTACTTCAACTCCGTGCTGGCGTTTGACGACACGCTGAACTGGTACGACAAGCATCACCTGGTGCCCTTCGCCGAGTTCTTCCCGGTGCCGCACTGGGTGCGTTCGTGGCTGCGCCTCATGAGCCTGCCGTACTCGGACTTCACGCCCGGCGCGGCCGAGCAGCCGCCGCTGCCGGCGGCGCATCTGCAGCTGGGGGCCACCATCTGTTATGAGGACGCCTACGGCAGTTCGATGCTCGCGGTGTTGCGCCACGCCGATGCGCTCGTCAATGTCACCAACGACGCCTGGTTCGGTCACTCCACGGCCCGCCACCAGCATTTCCAGATCGCGCGCATGCGGGCGCTGGAAGCCGGCCGCTATCTGGTGCGGGCTGCCAACGATGGCATCTCGGCGGTCGTGGGTCCCCACGGCGAGGTGATTGCGCGGGCGCGGGAATTTGAACCGGTGGTGCTGATCTCACAGATTGTGCCTCTTATGGGCCTGACGCCCTACGCGGTGGTGGGAAACTGGCTCATCGTGAGCCTCGCCGCGATGGCGCTGGCGTACGGGCTGTGGCTGCGGAATGATAGGGACCGACACGGTGTGGAACCCTCCCCATGAATCTCATGTTTAACTGCTCCTGCTATCCGGCGCTCAAGCGGCTGCTTGCCGTGCTGGGGATGGCCGTGGCGCTGGCCGCATGTTCCCGGGACCTCAGCGCGCAATCCGAGCGCGGCGCGGCCGCTCCCGGGGTGGCTGCGATCGTGGCTGCGGACGCGGCTGCGCCCCCGTCGACCGAGATGGCGGAGCCGGTCGTGCGGGCGCTGCCGGACTTCTCGCAGCTGGTGGAGAGATGCGGTCCGGCGGTGGTGAACGTGGAGGTGGTCGAGAAGACCCAGCAGGGCGGCCTGCAGGGACTGTCGCCGAACGATCCGTTCTATGATTTTTTCAAGCGCTTTGGCGTTCCCGCTCCGGGCCAGGAGCCGCGCGGCAACCAGCCGCCCGTCAAGGGGGCGGGCTCGGGCTTCATCATCAGCCCTGACGGTTACATCCTGACCAACACCCACGTGGTGGCGAACGCCGAAGAAGTCACCGTGCGGCTCACCGACCGGCGCGAGTTTGCGGCGAAGGTACTCGGCGCCGACGAACGCACCGACGTGGCGGTGATCAAGATCAACGCCACCAACCTGCCCACCGTGCGGTTAGGGGATCCCACCCGCATCAAGCCCGGCCAGTGGGTGCTGGCGATCGGCTCACCCTTCGGTTTCGACAACAGCGCCACCGCCGGCATCATCAGCGCCACCTCGCGCTCACTGCAGGGCGAGAACTACGTGCCATTCATCCAGACGGATGTTGCCGTCAACCCGGGCAACTCCGGCGG
>PMHN01000196.1 GCA_003156695.1 Gammaproteobacteria bacterium | reverse complement strand
AGGCCATTGACCTGCCGCTTGACGTCGCGATGACCATCGAGAACGGCAAGGATGCCAGGCGCGGGAGTCAGGGTGCCGTGCTGCAGGGAGAAATTATTCCTGCCTGGCGTAGCCAGTAATCAACGGGCGCAGTGTGAGCAGCGCGCAGGCGGTCCCGCTGTACCGCTCGAGCGCACAGTCCGGCTACTCCGGTTTCGTCACCACCAATACGCAGCGCGTGCGGGCGCGCAAGCTGGTGCGCGANNATCCAGGTACGCTTTGCTACCGAGCCGTGCATCGTGCAGAGCCCCGAGGGCGCGGTGCACGCGCGCGCCGGGGATGCGATCGTCACCGGCGCCGCGGGCGAGCACTGGCGCGTGTCGCGTGCGCACTTCGCCGGCAAGTACCAGCCGGTGCCGCCAACCGTGGCAGGAGAGTCCGGCCGCTACGCCAGCCGGCCCAACGAGGTCATGGCCGTGCCGATGAGCACGCCGTTCGAGGTCGTGCTCGCCGACGGNNCGGCATCGTCGGCGAGGACATCAAGGGATACGGCTGCGCCGCGATGAGCCCGATGGCGTGCGGGCTGGTCACGATGGAACTGCACCGCGGCGACGGCAGCCTCGGCGTCGTCTCTCCGGCCATCTTCACCACCACCTACGAGATCGTGGGCCTGAAGGAGCCGCCGCGAAAGCGCATGGCGCTGCACGAGGCGCTGCAGCGGCTGATCCTGATCGGCGTGCGCCTGCCACCGGCGGTGTCCATGACCCAGCCCGCGCCGCCGCCGGCGCTGCAGCCGCTGATCGATGCGATCGCCGCGCAGCACCGTGAATTCGACCAGCGCGCGATTCACTTTGGTNNGCGGTCATGCCGCTCGCGCTCGGCTGGGACAGCCCGGGGCACCGTCTGCACTCGCTCGCCGCATTGTGGGCCGCCGGCGAGGTACTGCTCATCGGCACGGTGAGTCTGATCTTCTGGCGCGGGCAGCGCGGCCACTGGCAGGGCCAATGGCTGGGCGCCCGCACCACCGCGGAGCTCACCTGGTACCTGCCGATGCTGGCGCCGTTGCTGGATTTCGCCGCGCCCTCGAGCGAGCGCAACTGGTACCTGCGGGTGTTCGATCCGGGCCAGGGCCTGCCCGCCTCGGAAGAGGTCACGGCGCTGTGCGCGAGGAGCGAGCCGCTCGCGCGGCAGCTGCTGGCCGATGCCTGGTCCGACCGTGCGTTCGTCGAGGATTACACCAGCTGGGCGAGCGGCATACTCGTCGGCCAGGCGCTCTATCACCGGCGGGTGGCGGTGCGCCAGCATGCGCTGCGGCGGCGGGTGCACGCGCTCACCAGCTGGCTGTTCGGTCTGACCGCGCTCGGCGCGTTCACACACCTGCTGATCCACACGATGTGGCTGTCGGTTCTCACCACATTCTTCCCGGCACTCGCCGCCTCGCTGCACGGCGCGCTGGCACAGTCCGAAGCCTATCGCCTCGGGCACACCTCCGAGCGCCTCGCCGCGCAGCTGAACGGCGCCATCGAGCGCATTCGCGCCGCCAGCGCCGCCGGCGACTCACCGGTCGACCTCGCAGCCCTCAAAGGCTCATTCGAGGCCGCGATCGCGCTCATCCTGGAAGAGCACCAGGACTGGCACCTGCTCATCCGGCCCCACAACCTGAAGCTCGGCTGAGGCGCGCGCAGCGGGTGCGCATCGAGCCCCGCCTTTGGCCGGCGGAAACGGAGCTGCTGTCCGCCGAAATCGCGCCGCAGCGATTTCGGCCGATGGACTAGTGCGACAGCGCCGACTGCAGCTCCGGAGCGACCTTCTCCTTAAGCGCGGCGCAGTCATCAATGGTCTCGCGCGTGCGCCCGACCTGCAGCTCACCGCCACTGACTTTACTCAAGCGCTCCCCGAGCACCGAGTCGAACTGCGCCCGCTCCGCCTTGCTGCAGAACGGGTCGCCCAACCGCGCGAGGAAGAACTGAAACATCGCCGGGACGCGGTCCAGCACCGCTTCCTGGTTCGTGCCGACCCAATTCCAGGTTGCCTGACGCGTCACCGGGTTATTCATCTGGATGAAGAGCACGCGAGCCGTGGCCTGCAGGTCCGCGCGCTTGTCGAGCACCAGCTCGCGGGCCTGGTCAGCGACCGGGGAGGTTTCCGCATCCGCAAGTCCGGCGACCGCATCCGAGCGCACGTGCGGATCGGTGCTGGTGAATACCAGCGGTTCAATCCGATCGGCAAACGGCTTGCCCAACTCCTGCACGCCAACACCCCAGGCCGTGGAGCGTATGCCCGGATCGAGCGCCTTGGGATCATCGAGCGAGCGCTCGGCGGCCTGGCTGAGCACGTGACGGACTTCGGCGTCGCGGCCACCGAGGGCGACCATGAGGATCAGCTGACCGCGCAGGAGCTGCTGTTCGCTCGGGTCGCTGGCGTAGTGCCCGGCCGACGGGTCGAAGCCCAGGGACTGCAGGCGCGGCCTATAGATTGCAACGATTTTCTTCTCAAGCGGTGCGCGCTCATCCGGGCTCGCCATGCGATTGCGGATGAAAACCAGCTTGTAACCGAGGTTCAGCGAGGCGGTGCGATCCGGATAATTAGCGAGCACGCCGGCCGCCGCGAGCAGATCCGCGAACGACAGCTTACCCGCATCGAAGGCTGCGCCGACGCTGTCGGCAAAGGACAGCGCTTCGCGGGCCGGCAGCTTCGGCACCGCCGCCAGCAGACCCTTGAAGGTGCCGGCATCCACCGCGAAGCGGTAATAGCCCGCGCCGTCTGCATTCGGATGGATGACGACGCCTGTCGCCCCGGCACCCAGCGCCAGCGTGCCGGTGCGAGCCGTCAGGAGAGTGCAGGTCTTGCTGACGTGCGCGGTGCCGATGAGGTCCACGCATACCGGAATCTTCCACAGCTCGGTGTCCGCGCCTTCCGAACCCAGCGGCCGGTAGCGCGACTGCGCGAGGTTAAGCGAACGGCCGTCTGGTGCCGCGGTGACCGTGACCAGCGGCACGCCGGCCTGGTCGACAAAGGACCGGAAGGCATCGATCACGCCCGGATCTCCGCTGCCTTCGGCCATCGCCGCGAAGAATTCCGAGGCGGTCGCGACCCCGTACGCATGACGTTGCAGATGCAGCCGCACCCCCGTCTGGAAGCGCTCCTCACCCAGGTACGACTCGATCATTGCGAGCACGCCTGCGCCTTTCTCGTAGGTGATGTTGTCGAAGCCACCGCTGATCTGCGCGTTGCTCTGGATCGGCTGGTGAATCTGCCGCCCGGCGCGCAGCGCATCCGTGTCCATGGCGGCCAGGGTCTGGCTCATCTGGTCGGCGCCAATGCCCAGGTCCGGCCGCCAGGCATTGGAGATCTTGACGCCCATCCACTCGGCGAAGGATTCGTTCAGCCAGATGTCATCCCACCAGGCGGGCGTGACGAGATCGCCGAACCACTGGTGGGCCATCTCGTGCGCGGCAACCCCGCCGAATGTCGCCTGCTCGCGTGCGGTCGGATGGTCCCCGAAGAGCAGCAGCCCCTCGTCGAAAATGATGGCGCCGGCGTTTTCCATCGCGCCGCCTTCAAGGGGGCTCGCGATGAGGTCGAGCTTCGGGTACGGGAAGGGGATGCCGAAGTACGCCTCGAGCGCGCTCAGCAGCTTCGGCGCCTCGCGCCCGGCGAAGGCAGTGCGCGGGCCCTGGCCCCTGGCCGCCACGATGCGCAGCGGCAGCGGCGTGGAGCGCACCGCATTCGGGGGGATCGGCGGCAGATCGACGATGTCTACGGGACCCGCGACAAACGCCAGCAGATACGTCGGCAGCGGGCGCGTAGTCGCAAACTCATGCCGCACCAGATGGTCCTTGAGCCTCACCGTGCGCACTTCCGGAGTGTTGGTGACCACGCGGTCACTCGCCGGCGCGGTCAGCGTCAGGTCGAACGGGGTCTTGAAGCCCGGTTCGTCAAATCCGGGGAAGGCACGGCGCGCGTCGATGGCCTCGAACTGCGTGAACGCATACCAGTCGCTGGCGATCTTGGTGTGATACAGCCCCTGTCCGGTTGTCTGGAACGGCGCGCTGTAGTGGAAATGCAGCGTCGCCTTGCCGGCCGGAACCTCGGCATCGGTGGTGATACGTGCCACGCCGAAGTCGTGATCCACTTCCTCGTAGTGCGCGCCGATGCTGCGGGCTCCGGACATCAACGACACCGTTGCGACCTTCAGTCCCATGCCGTGCAGCCAGATCACCCGGGTCGCGCGCTGCACCGTCACTTCGATGGTGGTCTCGCCGCTGAAGTCTTCCTTCGTGGGGTCGATGGTCAGGCTCAGGCGGTAGTGCGTCGGGATGACGTCCCTCGGCAAGGGTCCGACCGGGGCGCTCTGCGCCAGTGCCAGTGTGCTGACCGCAACGCCCGCGAGCAGGGATAACAATGTAGGCTTCATGGTGTCAGGTCCGTAAAGGGTGCACGGCAGCGTGAGCGGCGCATTCTATACTCAGGCGCCGCGGTGGGCGCTCCACAAGAAAAAGGGCCCGGCATGGCCGGACCCTGCAACTTAAGACCTGAGAACGCGACCGCTCTAGTGGTGGTTGGCGGTTTCGGCGGCAGCTTTCAACTCGCGGTTGACCTCATCGAGCAGGTCCTTGGCCTTCTGCGCGTGTCCGCCCAGGTCCCATTCGTTGGCCTGCTGCGCGGCGACGACTTTTTCATAGGCCTTGGTCGCGAGCCGCTGGGCCGCGGCCAGGTTGGGGTGGCGGTGACCGACGTTGTCGGCCGGCGGCGCAGCCATGGCGGCGGATGCTGCGAGCACGAACGGAATGGAGCACAGGAGCAATTTCATAGCGACCTCGTTCCAAATGGTTGGTTGTCAGCAAGCCGAAAGCGCGAGGCTTCAGGCGCTGCGCAGTGTCGTACTCGCCTATGTCCATTGCAAGCGCCCGCGGGTGGCGGCGCTTTCAGCGCGGCTTTGCCGCCAGGTGGATGGCGGCGCGGATGCGCGGGTAGGTGCCGCAGCGGCAGATATTTCCCGCCATCGCCGCGTCGATATCGGCATCGTCGGGGTGCGGGTTATTGGCGAGCAGCGCCGCCGCCGACATGATCTGGCCGGACTGGCAATAGCCGCACTGNNCGTGCACGCGCCGCACAGCGCCTTGCCGCAGCCGAACTTGGTGCCCGTGAGGCGCAGCTCACCGCGCAGCACCCACAGCAGCGGCGTGTCAGTTTCCGTATCCGTGGTCAGTGTCTTGCCGTTGATTTTCAGCGTCAGCACGCCCGTCTCCCGGATCCCGTCACGCGAGTTTCAACGGCAGCTCGCGCAGCCGCTGCCCGGTGAGCGCAAACACCGCGTTGGCGACCGCCGGCGCGATGGGCGGGGTGCCGGTCTCGCCCACGCCGCCCGGGGTTTTGCCGTCGGCGATGATTTCTGTGTGAATGTCCGGACATTCGGACATGCGCAGCGGCACGTAGTCGTGGAAGTTGCTCTGCTGCACCTGGCCCTTCTCGAGCGTGATCTGACCGTGGAGCGCCGCGGACAAACCGAAGATCATGCCGCCTTCGATCTGCTGGCGGATGAGATTGGGATTCACCGCGACCCCGCAGTCGATGACACAGGTCACGCGGTGCACGCGGATTTCCCGCGCCGCGTTCACCGACACCTCCGCCACCTGCGCGACGATGCTGCCGAAGCAGCAGTGCAGGGCGATGCCGCGCGCGCGCCGTGCGCCGTCGGTTGCGATCGGTGGGGTCCCCCAGCCGGAGAGTTGCGCCGCGCGTTGCAGCACCCGTCGGGCCCGCGTGTTGCCTGCCAGCAGCGTCGTGCGCAGCGCGATCGGATCTGTGCCAGCGCTGGCGGCCACCTCGTCAAGGAACGATTCGATGAAGAATGCGTTCTGGGAATTTGCCACCGAACGCCAGATGCCCATGGTCATGGCGCTCTCTACCGGCTGATGGGCGATACGCAGGTTGGGTACGTTGTAGGGCGTGTTGGCCGCGCCGTCCGAGGAGGCACCGATGAATGCGGGCGCTCCCATGTTGGTACCCGCTGAGGTGAGTTTCCAGGCGATGAGCCTGCCGCTGGCGTCCAGGCCGCCTTCGCAGCGCGCTATGAACGCCGGCCGGTAGAAGTCGTGGGTGATGTCCTCTTCGCGCGACCAGATGAGCTGCACCGGGGCGCCGGCGGTGGCGCGCGCCAGCTGCGCCGCCTGGATCATGCAGTCGGAAAGAAAACGCCGGCCGAAACCGCCGCCGAGAAATGGCACGCGGATGTCGACCTTACTCGCGTCTATCCCCAGCGCCTTGGCGAGCGCGTCGCGCGCCATGTTGGGCGCCTGGGTTGCTGCCCATACCGTGGCCGCGCCGTTTACGAACTGCACCGTGCAGTTCATGGGCTCCATGGTCGCGTGGGCGAGAAACGGCACGCGGTACTCGGCCGTGATGGTCTTGGCGGCGCGTTGCAGCGCCTGCGTGACGTTGCCTCTTTGCAGATGGGCGCTGCCCTCATGGGTATCGAGCGCGCGAGCGATGGCGGCGAAGATGCTCTGGCTCGAGAGGCTCGCGGCAGGTCCGTGGTCCCACTCGACCGCCACGCTCTCAAGGGCGCGCATGGCGTGCCAGGGCGTATCGGCTATCACGGCGACGCCGCCGGCGATGGTGCCGGTGCCGCCCATGCTTCCCGCCACCGGGTCAACCGCCACGACCTTTCTCACACCCGACAGGGCGAGTGCCGGCGCGGCGTTGAAGCTCGCCACCTTGCCGCCGATGGTTGGGCACATGCGGATGCTCGCGTAGAGCAGTCCCGGCGGCAGCGCGTCGATGGCGAAGGCCGCGGTGCCGGTGATTTTCGCCTGGTTGTCCAGGCGTCCGAGTCCCGTGCCGATGAGCCGGAACTGCGCCGGGGTTTTGAGCGGCGGGTCCTGCGGCAGCGGCTGCTGCGCGGCGGCCGCGGCCAGCTCACCATAAGTGGCGCTCTTGCCCGAAGGGTGTCGCACCGTGCCGGATTCCGTAGTGCACTCGGCGGCGCGTACATGCCACGCGCTCGCCGCAGCTCCAATCAGCATCGCGCGCGCTGCGGCTCCTGCCTGGCGCAAGGGCAGCCACTGGTCCTTGATGCTCGAGGAGCCGCCGGTTGCCGTGAGGCCCGAAACCTCGCGCAGCACCCGCCGCACCACGTGCACCGTGCCCTGCTTTATCAGGCCGTCGTTGGTGGCTGCAAAGGGCAGCGAATCAACGACCATGGCCTGGTTGTTGTAAAGCGAATCTATTGGCGCCTGCTCGAGCCGCACCGATTCCCAGGCAGCATCCATCTCATCCGCGAGCAGCATCGCAAGGCCGGTGTGGGCACCCTGGCCCATTTCCGCCTGCGACATCATGACGGTGACCGAGTTATCGGCCCCGACCTTGACCCAGCCGTTGAGCGCCACCTGCCCGGGACCCACGGCGAGGGGCCTCTCACCCACCAGGCGCTGGCGCGGCGGGGCGGCGAGCCGGCCCACTCCCAGGGCGCCCGCGGCCGCCACGGTGCCGATGATGAAATGCCGCCGCTTGAACTGCGTCACTGCGGCTGCAGTCTCCGGTCCATTCCGTGTGAATTCAAGACACATCGCGCGTTTTCGCGCCCGGATGTGACCTGGCAGCGGCATGCCGTGATACCTTTCTCTCCCGCCAGAGTCTATTTAAGGAGTCAGCGGCTCTATGCCCAGTAAAGTTCCCGATGGCCAGCGGCGTGGATGGATCATTGCGATCGGGGGAGCGGAGAATAAGGAAAACGACCGGCGGATCCTCGAGCGCTTCGTGAGCGTCTCGGGAGGCCAGGACGCCGATATCGTCGTCATTCCCACTGCCAGCCGCATGCATGAGACCGGCTCGCGCTACGAGCAGGTGTTCAGCGACATCGGCGCCGACCGCGTGACGGTCATGGACTTTGACACCCGCCGGGACTGCCACGAAGCCGGACGCCTCGAGCGCCTGGATCAGGCGAGCGGCATCTTCTTTAGCGGCGGCAACCAGTTGCGCCTCACGACGCTTCTTGGCGGCACGCCGGTCGCGAAGCTCATCCGCACCCGCAACGCCCACGGCGTCACCGTCGGCGGCACCAGCGCCGGCGCCAGCATCCTCTCCGAGCACATGATCGCGGCGGGCGACGAGGGCTCTTCCTTGATCGCGGGCAGCGTGCGCCTCGCCCCGGGCTTAGGGCTCACCAACCGCATCATCATCGACCAGCATTTCCGCCAGCGTGATCGCCTGGGAAGGCTGCTCACCGCGCTCGCCTACAACCCCTTTGCGGTTGGCATCGGGCTCGACGAGGACACGGCGGCCTTCATCAGCCCGGATGAAATCCTCGAGGTCGAAGGCAGTGGTGGCGTCACCATAGTCGACGGCTNNAACGGCTCGGACGTGACGTATTCGTCCATCGACAAGGTCGACGACGGGCAACCGGTGTGCATGCTGGGGCTGCGTCTGCATATCCTCATCGCGGGTGCGACTTTCAACCTCAACACCCACCTTGCAGCGGCCGCGGGGCTGCAGCAGTCGAAGGAGTAATCGACCGCCAGCTGACCCCAAGCGCTTCCAAGTTGCCGTGAACAACTATTACGACCCAGAGCAACACCCATGCGCATCCTCGAGCGTTCCGTGTACGTCGGCCCGTCCCTGTACGCGCGTTTTCCGGTCATCCGCCTCGAGCTGGATCTCGGGAAGCTCGAGGCGTGGCCCACCAGCCGGCTAGGGCCGGCTTTCGTCGACGCGCTGGCGGCGGCGCTGCCGGGACTGGTCGAGCACGGCTGTTCCTACCGCGAGCCCGGCGGGTTCTTTCGCCGTATGCGCGAAGGCGAGGGCACCTGGCTCGGGCACGTGCTCGAGCACGTGGCGATCGAGCTGCAGAACATCGCGGGCGAGGAAGTCACCTTCGGCAAAACCAGGAGCGCCGGTCCGCCCGGGGTTTATACGGTCGTCTACGAGTACGCGCAGCGCGATGAAGGCATCGCTGCAGGCGAACTTGGCCTGCGCCTGCTGCTGTCGCTCCTGCCGCCGAACCTGCGCGCCGGGGATGCGGTGGCGGAGGGCTGGAGCTGGCCCGAGGCGCGCGATGAGTTCATCCGCTTCGCGCAGCGCCGCGCCATGGGTCCCTCGACGCACTCGCTGGTGCGCGCGGCGGAAGCCCGCGGCATACCGTGGCTGCGCCTGAACGAGCAGTCGCTGGTGCAACTGGGTCACGGCAAGTACCAGCAGCGCATCCAGGCTACGGTTACCGGCCGCACCCCGCATATCTCGGTCGAACTTGCGAGCGACAAGGAAGAAACCAACAAGATCCTCGCAGGCTTAGGCCTGCCG
Source organism: Gammaproteobacteria bacterium (assembly GCA_003156695.1). Lineage (GTDB taxonomy): Bacteria > Pseudomonadota > Gammaproteobacteria > Steroidobacterales > Steroidobacteraceae > 13-2-20CM-66-19. The sequence continues at coordinate 17,139 of PMHN01000196.1, read as the reverse complement.
GTGCCCAGGCAGGAGATGGTGCAGAGCGAAGGCCAGGCGGTGCGCGCGGCGAAACGCATGGGCTTCCCGGTGGTCACCAAGCCCTACAACGGCAACCATGGCCGCGGCATTTCCATCCGCCTTACCAGTGACGAGGAGGTCGCACATGGCTACAACCTCGCGCGCGAGCATTCGCGCTCGGTGATCGTGGAGAGCTTCCTCGAAGGCGACGATCACCGTCTGCTGGTCGTGAATGGCCAGCTCGTGGCCGCGACCCGGCGCACGCCCGGGCACGTAGTGGGAGACGGCGAGCACAGCGTCACACACCTCATCGACGTCGTGAACCAGGATCCGCGTCGCGGCGTCGGCCACGAGAAGGTACTCACGCGCCTGGAGCTCGATGCGCAGGCGCAGAAAATGCTCGACCGGGCCGGGCTCACCGCCGAGTCCGTACCGGCGCAAGGTACGATCGTGTACCTGCGCTCCACCGCCAACCTCTCAACCGGCGGCACCGCCACGGATGTCACCGACGTCATTCACCCGGACAATCGCGAGATGGCTGAGCGCGCCATTCGCGCCATCGGCCTCGACGTCGGCGGCGTGGATTTTCTCTCCAAGGACATCACCGAGAGCTACCGGGCCATCGGCGGCGGCATCTGCGAAGTGAACGCAGCCCCTGGCTTTCGCATGCACGTGGCGCCGAGCGAGGGCACGGCTCGCGATGTGGCCGCACCGGTGATCGAGATGCTCTTTCCGCAGGGCGCGCCGGCGCGCGTGCCAATCGCCGCCGTCACCGGCACCAACGGCAAGACCACNNAGATGGCCGGCTTCACGCCCGGGATGACCACCACCGATGGCGTGTACATCGACGGTCAGCGCACCGTACAGGGCGACATGACGGGGCCGGTGTCGGCGCGCATGGTGCTGGCGGACCCGCAGATCGACATCGCGGTGCTGGAGACCGCGCGCGGTGGACTGCTGCGCGCCGGCATGGGTGTGAATGAAGTGAACGTGGGGGCGGTGCTCAACGTGCAGCCCGATCACTTAGGGCTCAAGGGTATCGACACGCTCGAGCAGCTCGCCGAGGTGAAGCGCATCGTGGTCGAGGTCGCCACCGACTGCGCGGTGCTGAACGCGGACGATCCATTGGTCATGAAGATGGCCGGCTACACGGAAGCGAAAAACATCTGCTACGTAACCATGAACCCGCAACATGCCCTGGTGCGTGAGCACGTCAGGGCAGGGGCGCGCGCCTGCGCGCTGGAAGGCGGGGTGAACGGCCAGATGATCACTCTCTATGACAAGGGCGGGCACATTCCGCTCTTGTGGACGCATCTCATCCCCGCGACGCTCGAAGGTCGGGCTACGCACAACGTGCAGAACGCGATGTTCGCAGCAAGCATGGCGTTTTCCTTAGGGATCAAGCTGGATGCGATCCGCCAGGGCCTGCGTACTTTTGACACCACGTTCTTCCAGGCGCCCGGGCGCATGAACGTGTTCAACGAGCACCCGTTCAAGGTGCTGTTCGACTACGGCCACAACGCGCACGCGGTCGGCATGATGGCGGAGCTCGCGCAGCGCCTCGACGTCCCGGGCAAGCGCATCGTGGTGCTCGCGGCTCCCGGTGACCGGCGCGATGAGGACCTGGTGGCGATCGCGCGGGCCGCCGCCGGCCGCTTCGATCACTACATCTGCCGCCGCGATGACGGACTGCGCGGCCGCGGACCCGAGGAAGTGCCGCGCATCCAGGCCGCGGCGCTGCAGGCCGCGGGCGTGCGCGCGGATGCGATTAGCGTCATTCCTGATGAGCAAGCCGCGATCGACGCCGCGCTGCACATGGGCGCCCCGGGGGACCTGGTACTGATTTTCGCGGACGTACTGGTGCGCTCGTGGAAGCAGATCATCAAGTTCAAACCCGCGGGCGCGGGCGAGTCGTACGCAGCCGCGCAGGCGCGGACGCACGCGGTCCAAACGAGGGGTGACGGCGCACGTAACGGCGCGGACGATGCGCCCGCTACCGCGCATGCGCAGGGCGTTGAGGCGTCGCTTCCCGCCTACAGCCTCGAGGGGCTCATCCGCGATGAGCGCGGGGTGCGGTTCGCGCCGGAGGCCGAAGACTGAACGCCGCGATCGCGCTGCCGTTCGCCTCCTCGAGGCGGCTGATCGGCCCCAACCTGTTTTTCCCCTCCACGGGCGCGGTGCTGGAAGTCACGGGCGCGGTCGTGGACGATGCGCTGATTGCCGGCTGGCAGATGCGCGTCGCGCGGGCGCGTGAACGGTTGAGGTGGGACATGCCCGGCGTCCTCGTCCGCCGTCACGCGCATGGCGCCTCCTTCGCCCTTGCTGCACCGTGCGATGAGTTGTTGGTTGCGACCGAAGTCAACGAGTGGGCGCTGTGCGCCACCTTGCTGGCGAACGATCCGCATCACTGGCGCGAACTTGAGGACGCGCTCATCGCGGCGACGCTCGAGGAGGCGACCGACCCGGAGGCGGTGAGTCCCCCGGTACTTGCAGAAGACGCAGCCCTCGCGCGCCTCGAGCGCCTCGCGGCCGCTGCGGCGCGGCCTGCGCTCCTCGCGCTCCTGGCGGCGGCGCGGACGCGCTCCCTGCCGCACATCCTCGGCGACACGACGCTCACGCTTGGCGCGGGCGTTGGTGGACGGGATTTTGTACTCGCGGGCCTGCCGGCGCCGGCCGACGTGCGCTGGCAGGAGCTGCGCGACATCCCTACCGCAGTGGTGACCGGCTCCAACGGCAAGACCACGACCGTGCGGGTGCTCGCCGCGTGCGCGCGCGCCCACGGCTGGCACTGCGCCTACAACTGCACCGATGGCGTGTTTCTGGATTCCGAGGCGCTCGAGAGCGGCGACTATTCCGGTCCCGCAGGGGCATGGCGGGTGTTGCGCGAACAACGCGCGCAGGCGGCGATCGTGGAAGCCGCGCGCGGCGGAATCCTGCGCCGCGGGGTCGCTGTCTCACAGGCGCAGGTGGCGCTCGTGACTAACGTAAGTCCGGACCACTTCGGTGAATACGGCATAGATGACCTCGACGGGCTCGCGGACACGAAGCTCACGGTGGCCGCCGTGGTGAAGAGCGACGGCCTGCTGGTCCTGAACGCCGATGACGAGCTGCTGGTGGCGAAGTCGCGGGGCCTCACGGCCCGCTTCGGCGCGAGTCCCGCGCTCGGCTGGTTTGCGCTGGATGCCGACGCGCCGCTGTTGCGTGACCACCGCGCGCGCGGCGGCTCCACCTGCGGCGTGCGCGCCGGACGGCTGCGGGTCAGTCACGCCGGCACCGACCGCGACCTGGGTCCGGTCGCCACCATGCCCCTCACCGTAGAGGGCAGCGCCAGTTACAACATCGCCAACTTGGCGGCAGCGGCGCTCGCGGCCGTTGCGCTCGGCATTGCGGATGAGGACATAGCGGCGGTGTTCGCGAGCTTCGGCAGGGCCCCTGCGGACAACCTCGGGCGGCTGATGCGCTTTGAGGTGAACGGCGTGCGCGTGCTGGTCGACTACGCGCACAATCCGGCGGGATTGCGCGGACTTCTGAACGTCGCGGAGCACCTGCGTGCCGGATCCGGCAGGCTCGGCATGCTGCTGGGACATGCGGGCAATCGCCAGGACACCGAGATCGAACAGGTGGCGCGCGTGGCCGCGGAATTTCGCCCGGCGCTCATCGTCATCAAGGAGAACGAGGGGCACCTGCGTGGCCGCGAGGCGGGGGAGATCCCGCGCCTCATCCGCGCGGAGCTCATGCGCGCGGGCTTGCCGGAGGCTGCGCTGCCGGTGCGGATGAGCGAGCTGGCGGCGGCGCGCTGCGCGCTCGAGTGGGCGCGCCCCGGGGATGTGCTGGCGCTGCCGGTGCATTCACCGGCCGCGCGGGCGCAGGTGCTGGAGATGCTGGCGGGGGTAGCCTCACCCGCCTGAGGGCAGCTGCGCGAGCACGCGCTGCACCAGGCGCTCGCCGCGTTCACGTGAGAGCTCGAACAGGTTGTGCACCGCCGTCAGGCGCTGGCCGGTGGCGGTCGTGAGCCGCCGTTGTGCGCGGTAAAGGCGCGTGCGCACGGTAGTCTCGTTCAGATCGAGCGAGGCGGCGGTCTCGACGCCGCCGATCCCTTCCACCATGCGCAGCACGAACACCACACGGAAGACTTCCGGGAGTGCATCGACGGCGCGCTCGAGGGGGTGTGCCGTGGCGGAGGCCCCGCTGTCAGCCATGGTGCGCTCGCGTCCGGCAACTGCCACGCGGTGCGCCTGGGTCGCGACCAGGCGCGTGAGCCAGGCGGCGAACTTGCCGTTGGGCTGATAGCGCGTCAGGTCGGCAAAGGCGGCCAGATACGCCTCCTGCACCGTCTGCTCCGCGGTGCTCTCGTCCGCGATAATGCTGCGCGCGACGCGGTAGAGGCGCCGGTTGCTGCGGCGTACCAGCGCTTCGATCGCGCGCCGGTCACCGGAGCGCGCACGCTCGATCAGCAGCAGGTCCGGCAGACCTTCCACCCCTGGGACCTGTGCCGCGGCGTGGACAGCGCCTCGCGTCAGCGGCTCGGGCATATGCATAGACCCTCCGTGTGTATCCTATGGGTATGGCAAGGAGACCCGATCTGTGGGCGCACTATTGCGCAACCTTTACGTTAGTTGCGCTCGGCTCGTCGTGCCTGGCGAGCGGCCCGGCGCAGGCACGTGCAGCCGGGAAGTCCCCCGGCGCAGCCCCATCTCGGGTGAACCCGCAGCGCTGGCCGCGGCTGCAACCGCCGCTGCCGTTCGATGCCGACCTCGAGCGCCGGCTGGACGTGCTTCTGGCCCACATGACCCCCGAGCAGAAAGTCGGCCAGCTGATCCAGGCCGACATCGGCAGCGTAACGCCGGCGGACGTGCGCGAGCTCGGACTGGGTTCGGTCCTTAACGGCGGCAATTCCTCTCCCCGCGACGACAAACTCGCCGCACCCGGTGAGTGGCTGGCACTCGCCGACCGGTTCTATGCCGCTTCCGCGGGCGGCGACGCCGTGGTGCCGGTGCTGTGGGGCACTGATGCGGTGCACGGGCACAACAACATCCCGGGAGCCACGATCTTTCCGCACAACATCGGACTCGGAGCGACCCGCGATCCGGAGCTCATCCGCCGCATCGGCGAGATTACGGCGCTGGAGGTGCGGGTCACGGGTCTCGACTGGGCCTTTTCACCCACGGTTGCCGTCGCCCGCGATGCCCGCTGGGGACGCACCTACGAGAGTTATTCCGAGAATCCGGCTCTGGTACGCGAGTACGCCGCTGCGATGGTCACGGGCCTGCAGGGTACCCCGGGTACGGCGCAGTTCCTGGATGGCGCGCACGTCATCGCCACACCCAAGCACTTCCTGGGTGACGGGGGCACGCGCGGCAAGGACCAGGGCGATAACCGCTCCAGTGAAAACGTGCTGCGGGATCTGGACGCCGCCGGGTACGTCGGGGCGCTGGGCGCAGGAGCCCAGACCGTCATGGCCTCGTACTCGAGCTGGCGGGGCGTGAAAATGCACGGCAACCACGCACTCCTGACGGACGTGCTCAAGGGCCGCTTTGGTTTCGACGGGTTCGTCATCGGCGACTGGAACGGCCACGCACAGCTGCCCGGATGCACGGCGGTCAGCTGCGCGGCGGGGCTGAACGCAGGCCTCGACATGCTGATGGCGCCGGATGGCTGGCGCGAACTGCACGCCAACACCCTCGCGCAGGTGCGCGCCGGAAAAATTCCCATGAGCCGCCTCGATGATGCAGTGCGCCGTGTGCTGCGCGTAAAGCTGCGGGCGGGGCTTGATCGCGAGGGACGTCCGTCGTCGCGGCCCTTTGCGGGGCATTTTGAGCTGCTGGGCGCGCCGGCGCATCGCGCCGTGGCGCGCCAGGCGGTCCGTGAGTCGCTGGTGCTGCTGAAGAACCGCGATCACCTGCTGCCGCTCGCACCGCACTCGCGGGTGCTGGTCGCCGGGGACGGCGCCGATAGCATCGCCAAGCAGAGCGGCGGCTGGACCATCGACTGGCAGGGCACCGAGCCCAACCAGGACTTCCCGCACGCGGAAACCATCTACGCGGGCATCGCGCGCTGCGTGACGGCAGCGCACGGGTCGGCGGAGTTGAGCGCCAACGGCGAATTTCACACCCGACCGGACGTGGCGATCGTGGTGTTCGGTGAGAATCCGTACGCGGAGTACGCCGGGGACGTGCCCACGCTCGAGTACAGCCCGGCTGACAAGCGCGATCTTGCGCTGCTGCGCCGGCTGCATGCGCTCGATGTGCCGGTGGTCGCGGTGTTTCTGTCCGGGCGCCCGCTGTGGGTCAACGCCGAGTTGAACGCCGCCGACAGTTTCGTCGCCGCCTGGCTCCCGGGACCTGAGGGCGGTGGCATCGCGGATGTGCTGTTCCGCGCGCCAAACGGTACGGTGCCTTACGACTTTCGCGGCAAGCTGCCCATGTCGTGGCCGCGCTCACCCAAACCGCCGGCGGTCGATGACGTCGCCGGCGAGCGGCCGTTGTTTGCCTTCGGCTACGGGCTCACTTATGCCGACGACGGCTACCTGCCGAAGCTTCCCGAGACGGCTGCCCGTGCGAGCGCGCGGCACGCCCGACACTAATCCGCGGACCCGGCACCAACCGCCACCCAGGCAAGATCCGAGTTCGACACCGAGCCGACCTTGAAGCCGCGCGCGGCGCCGGCCATGCGGGTGAGTGCCTGCGCGATCGGCATGGGTGGGCGCGTGTCGCCCTTCTTCGCCTTGTGAAAGCGCACCGGGTTGATGCGGGCGACCACGTAATTGCGCAGGTACGGGGACTTGAAGCCGCGCGCCTGCAGCGCCGCGATGATGGTTTTTACCCGCGCGTCGATCTCGATGAGCCGCGCCGCAAGGCCCTCGCGCGCGTTGAGGCTCGCGCTCAAGCTGCGGTCGCTGAAACGGTCGACCTTCTTGAGGAACGCGCTGTAGGCGCCGCCCGCGAAGCGCGGCGACTTCTGGTACACGATGCCGAGCGTCAGGAGTTCCGGCGCCTCGAATTCGCGCGCGAACTGAAGTTCGGGTTCGCGGCCGCGGTGCTTCGCGAGGTTGCGCGCCATGCGTACCACTTCGAGGCTGCGGTCCTTGAGGTTATGCGCCTTCTCGGTGTTGAGCGCCAGGATCCGGTAGGCGAGGGACTCCTCCGGCGAGATGAGCACCGTTATCTGCTTCAATCCCAACACCTTGCCGGCGGCGAGGCGATGGCGGCCGTTGGGAGTCCACAGCCGCCCATCCTCGCCGCGCACCACGATGAGCGGGTCGAGGAAAGCCGCGGTCTCGTCGATCTTCACCGCCAGGCGCTTGGCGTGCGTGGGCGATAGATCGCGCTGGAAGGGCGTCGGCTGCACGGCGGCGAGCGGCACGCTCGCCAGCAGCAGCGCGCGGCCGCCGAGCGGCTCGTGGTAGGCGCCGATCGGCGCGCCTCCCGCCTCGCGCACCAGCGCCACGAGGGATGCGATCTCTTCACTGTCGAGGGCGATCGCGACCTGCGAGGCGTCGAGTCCGCGTGCCGACTTTCCTGGCGCCAGGCGACCGCCGGCAGGTGCGCCGCGCCTGCCCCGGGTAACTCTTTTTGCTACAGCAGCCATGGCAATATGTTGCCATGAATTTGCCCGCACAGCGCGTGGACGCCGATGGCCGCGTGCATGTGGACCAGCGCGCGGTGTTGGCGCTCGCCCTGCCGCTCATGGCCAACAGCGCCGTGCAGATCGTGCTCAGCCTCACCGACATGTGGTTCATCGGGCGCATTTCCACACGCGCGCTCGCGGCCGTGGGCGCGGTGCAATGGCTCGTCATCGTGGTGGTGCTGGTGCTGGGCGGGGCGGGCAACGCCGTGCAGACGCTGGTGGCCCACTCCTTCGGCGCCCGCCGCTACGCGCGCGCATCGCAGGCGCTGTGGACCGCGTTGTGGGCGATGGCGTGCGCGGCGCCGCTGTTCGTGCTGGTTGGCGCGGCGCGGCACCTGATCCTCGCGCCCTTCGGGTTCGATGCCCGCATCGAAGGGCTCGCCGCCGCGTTCTGGTACCCGCGTGTGGGCGGAGCCTCCGCGGGCGCTGCGGTGTGGGCGCTCATGGGATTCTTCAACGGCATCGGCCGGCCGCGCATTACGCTGCTCATCACCCTGGCGACCACTCTCACCAACGCCGCGCTCAACCAGCTGTTCATTTTTCACCTGGGATGGGGAATCGCCGGGTCCGCCTGGGCAACCAATTGTGCGCAGGTGTTGGGAGTCATGCTGGGAGTGCTGATTTTTCTTAGCGACCACCATCGCCATCACTATCGCTCGCACCTGACCTGGCGACCGCGCTGGCGGACACTGCTCGCGCAGGTGCGCCTCGGGCTGCCGATGGGTCTGATGCCGGCCTCGGACCTGCTGGGGTTTGCGATATTCCAGATGATGCAGACACGGCTCGGCACAGCCGGCGGCGCCGCCACGCAGCTCGTGACGATTCTCACCTCGCTCGCCTACATGCCCGGGTACGGCATCTCGAGCGCCGGCACGACGCTCGTTGGTCAATCCATCGGCGCCGGCGCGCGCGAGTGGGCGCAGCGGGTCGGCTCGCGCGTGATCCTGCTGGCGGCGCTGTACATGGGCGCGATTGGGGTACTGATTGCGATCTCGGGTCCGTGGGTGCTGCCGTTATTCACCGGCTCTCATGACAAGGATGCGGTGGCGGCGGTCGCCCTCGGTGTGCAGCTGCTGTGGCTCGCGGCCGGCTACCAGTTCTTCGATGGCCTGAACCTCGGCAGCAGCATGTGTCTGCGCGGCGCCGGCGATGTGCGCGTCCCGGCAGCACTGGTGTTGCCGGTGTCGCTGTTGTTGTTCGTGCCGCTGGCGCACTCACTCACGTTCGCACCCGGGCAGGGTTGGGTGACTTTTCTGCCGCAGTTCGGCTGGGGTGCCGTGGGTGGTTGGGTCGCGGTGCTGGTCTATGTCATGGTACTCGGCAGCACGCTGTTCCTGCGCTGGCGTTCGCGCGCCTGGCAGGCGATCCGTATCTGACTTGAGGGTTGCGCGGTACGTATGTTCACCACGCTGAAGACGCTGTTACGCACCCTGGTGCTGCCGCCCGCGGGCCCGCTCATTTTCGCGGTGCTCGGCGCGCTGCTCGCGCGTCTGGCCGCGAGTCGCGCGGTGCGGCGCGCCGGTTGGGGCCTGCTGGCGGTGAGCCTCGCGGCGCTGTGGCTGATCGCGACTCCCGCGGTTGCCGATCTCCTCGAGCCCCTCGCCCAGCGTTGCCCGGCGCTGAATCTCGCGCAGCCGGTAAACGCACAGGCGATCGTCATCCTTGGTGGCGGGGAGCTTCGCATGGGGGCGCCGGAGTACGGTGGACCTGCTGCGGACGAGGAGCTTCTGGAGCGCGTGAGCTACGGCGCGTACCTCGCTCATCACACGGGGCTGCCGGTCCTGGTATCCGGGACATCGCACGAGACACTCGCCATGCAGGCCACGCTCGCGCGCAATTTCGGCGTTGCGGTGCGCTGGGTTGAGGGCGAGTCGCGCGATACCTTCCAGAACGCGAAGTTCTCCGCCCAGCTGCTCAGGGGCGAACACGTGCACCGGATACTGCTCGTGACGAGCGCCAACCACGAATGGCGCGCGGCGCACGAGTTCACCAGTGCCGGATTTGAGGTGGTACCGGCGCCGGCTGGAAGTTGGGTGCCCCCGCCGACCAGCGTCAGCCTGTATGTGCCCAGCGCCATCGGCTTGCAGCGCTCTGCCGAGGCGCTCTACGAGTTGCTCGGGGATCGCGTACGCCGGTTTTTCGCGGCATCGGACCTGCGCCGCCAGGCACCTTAGAAAGCGATGGCGGACGACGGCAACAACGGCCAGAGCCCCCGTGACGCGAGTCCCCAGGCGCTGGTGACCGTATTCCGCTCCGCGCGCCGCAGGGACTGCGAAGAGCGGCTGCTGGTGCTGACCGCTGTCGGGATTGCCGGCCAGCTCGCCTACGACGGGGAGTGCCTGATCGAGGTCGGCGCTGCAGACGCACCGGCAGCCCAGGCGCACCTGCGTCACTACGACACGGAGAACCGCCCCGTGCCGCCGCCGCCGCCGGCACCGCTGCCGTACCCGCGCGCCTGGATCGGCTGTGTTGTGTATGTGGCCGTGCTCATGAGCGTGGCATTCGCAGTTGCCAACGGCTTCGTGCGGCTGGATGCCTTCGATCTTGGCGAGCTTGATGCGGCGCGCGTGCAGGACGGGCAGTGGTGGCGCGCATGGACGGCGCTCACGCTGCACCTGGACGGCCCGCACCTCGCCGCCTTTCTCACCGCTGGCGTGTGGTTTGGCTACCTTGCGGCGCGCCAGCTCGGTGGCGGGCTTGCCTGGCTACTGATCGTCAGCGGCGGGGCGCTGGCGAACCTCCTGGCCGCTCTTTGTGGACCGCCTGAGCATCGCGCCGTAGGTGCCTCCACCGCGGTGTTCGCGGCGCTCGGCCTCATGTCGGCCTACTCGTGGCGCGAGCGCCTGCGCTGGCCGCAGCGCTGGGCACGGCGCTGGGGTCCGCTGGTCGCCGGAGTGGTGCTGCTCGGCTGGACCGGTTCGGCCGGGGAGGGGACGGATCTTGTTGGCCACGTGGCCGGATTCGCCGTGGGGGCGCTGCTGGGCGCCGCGGTGGCGCTGCCGCCCGTGCAGGAGCGCGTGCGCCGCGTGCCGCAATGGTTGACCGGTGCCGCGGCGCTCGCTTCCATCGCGCTCGCCTGGACCTGTGCGCTGCGACGCTGAACGCCGCGAAGCTGAACGCTTCCGGCACTGAAATTACGGGCCTTCGACGTTGTAACCGTGCGCCCGGAGGGTCGCGAGCGCGCCCTGCTCGCCGAGCAGTCGATCCATGGTCTGCACCGCCAGCGTGCCGCGGTTGCGCGCGAGACTGTCTTCGACGGCCACGAGCCAGTCATCCTGCGCGCGTTCAATGAGACTGCGGACGCGCTCCGAGGTTGAGACCGCGGAGACGCAGGCGGTGCGGTTGTCCGTGTGCGGCAGAGCACGCAGGCTGGCGACATCTCCGAGCGCCCAGGCGCGGGCGCGCGCCTGCATGGGACCTATGTCCGTTTCCAGTCGCGTGACCACGGCATCAAGGCAGGCAACCTCGCCGCTGAGGGGCGTTGCACCGACGTCTTTCAGCAGATCAACCGGGTCGTCGATCCGCAGCTTGTCCTGGCGCACACGTACGCCCTGCGCGCGCGCCAGCTCCAGCACCGTCTGCTGCACCTCGTTGCGCGCTGTGAGGCCCGACGCCTCGAGCACCCGTGTCGACAGGCGCTGCGCGGCGAGCATGGGGCGCAGCTGCTCGAGTGCCTTATCGTGGGGGTCGTAACGCGCCTCCAGGGCCGCGACCCGCGCATACAGCTGCGGTGGCAGTGCCTGCTGCAGCGGCATGTGGTCCGGAGGCTTCTGCATCCGGCGCCACTGGATGTACACGCGCAGGGCCGTGATGGGATTGGCGCCGATGCCGTAGCTGGGCCACGCCGGGACGACTTCCTGGGACTGCTTCAGCACCGCCTGCACCGCATCGGGCTTCCAGATCAGCCTGCGCGGCAGCGGCGAGACCGTGCCGAGGATCCACAGCACGTGATCGCCCGTGGTGATGCGCCACATGCGCGGGCCTTCGTGCTGTCCCTCGACCACGACCTCCGGCAGTGTGGCTGCGCCCGGCGCGGCGGTCTCCTGGGCACGGGCCGCCGGGCCCACCAGGAGCAACAGGCACGTCACGAGAAGCGGATGCCTTGCCGATTGCATGGCGGCTTTTGACCGCGGGTCCAGGCCCGCAGTTCAGTCGCCGGTCGGCAGCTGGCGCGGCGCCGTCTCGCTCGTCGGATCGTAGACGCGCATCAGGTTTACCACCGACAGTTCCGCAGGTCCGATTTTCAGCTTCTCGATGAGATGTTTTCCGTCTGGCGAGAGCGCGTAGCGCTCGGTGACGTCCGGTCCGAGCTGGGCCCGGACCGTGATGACATATTCGCGGCCGTCCCAGCCGGAGACCTGCTCACCGACGCCACCCTCTGCAGATACCACGCTGTGCGCTCCCGGGGTGAAGCTGCGAGCGGAGGTGCCGTAGTCGAACACGACTTCGCCACCGTCGTTGCGCACGGTAAGAAATGCGCCGCGTGCGAGAGCCGCCGCCAGCACATTCATCATCTGCGAGTTGCGCAGCGGGTCCAGGGCCGGTGCGGAATTATCCTGCTGGGTGTTGTCCTCGTTATCGCCCTGCGATGCGCCGCCCATGCCGCCGCGTGTTCCAGGGCGCTGCATGGGGGCCTGCTGCGTCGAGTGGCGGGCGATACGCTGCCGGGCCTCGGCCCGCATTTTGTCGATGACTTTCTGGGGATCGTCGCTCGTGACGGGATTGAGCTTCCACGCGCCGATGAGCGAAGTGCCCGGCGCCGGCAGCGCGGCGAGTCGTTCCCCGACGCACCCCGCGAGCGGTACGGCCAGCAAGCCGCACAGCAATTTCACGGCATGATTGCCCCGCATGTTCCAGCTACCCCCGGCCTGCCTTGCCTCAAGCGGCATACTGCGCGCAGCATCGCAGTTCGTGACGCTAAGACGCAACGATGAAACGATCCATGACGCGGGAACTTGAGCGGCTGCGGCGCCGCATCCTCGAAAGCGACGGGGCCACCATCGATGAACTCTACGGCCTGGAGCCGGTGTTCGAGCCGGGCGCAGGCCCCGGCACGGGCGTACAGCCGGTGGAGTTCGTCGCGGTGCTGTGCCCATGGTGCGGCGAGCGGCTGGAAACCCGCGTCGAGCTGACTTCTGGCGACACCTCATACATAGAAGACTGCGAGGTGTGCTGCCGACCGATCGAGTTCAGCGTCGAACGGGCTGCGGACGCAACGTTATTGTCAGTGGGCGTGCGGCGGCTCGATTGAATCAGGGGGAGCGGATGGATCAACAACCCAGGCGCGTTGGGTGGCTCGCCACGGCGTCGCTCATTGCGCTCCTGGCCGGTGCGGCCTGCAGCGGGCCGCCCGCAGCCGTTACGGGCGCCGCTCCGGCGGTGCCGGCGGCCCAGGCGCAGCAGGACGGCTGGCCGGCATATGCGGCTGGCTTCGTGGAGGAATACCTCAAGTCCCAGCCCTTCTTCGCCGTGCAGGCGGGCCGGCATGAGTACGACGGGCAGATGCCCGACTACAGTACCGCCGGCATCGCTGCCCAGGTCGCGCGCCTTAAAGAATGGCGCGCCAGGGCTGGCGCGTTTGACGCCGCCGCGCTGAATGCGGACGAGCGCTTCGAGCGCGAGTACCTGCTGTGGGTCACCGACACGGACCTCTACTGGCTCGACCGGGCCCGCAGTCCATTCACCAATCCCGTGTGGTACGTCGACCGGCTCGATCCGGAGGTCTATCTGTCGCGCGAGTACGCGCCGCTGCCGCAGCGCCTGCAGGGCTATCTTGGCTACGCGCGCGCGATCCCGAAGATTGTCGCGGACATCCGCGCCAACCTGAGCATGCCGCTGCCGGCAACTTTCATTGAGCGCGGCATTGCCGCCTTCGGCGGCTTCGCCGAGTTCTACCGCCAGGACGTGCCGAAGGTGTTTGGCTCCATTCAGGACCCGCAGGCCCAGCAGGAGCTCGCGGATGCTGACGAGGCCGCGGCGCGCGCGATGGACTCCCTGAAGGCCTGGCTCGAGAGCAAGCGCGGGCACGCCAGCGGCAATTTCGCGCTCGGCGAGCCGAAGTTGCTCGAGATGCTGAAGGCTACCGAACGCGTCGAGATTCCCATTACGCAGCTGCTCGCAGCCGGCCGCGCCGACCTGGAACGCAACACCCAGGCGCTCAAGTCCGCCTGCGCCCAATTTGCGCCGAAGGCAACGCTCAGCGCCTGCGTTCAGAAAGTGCAGGCCGACAAACCCACGGGCGGTGCGGTCGCCGGCGCCCGGGTGCAGCTCGAGACGCTGCGCACTTTCGTTATTGCGCACCACGTCGTTTCCGTGCCGGACGACCAGCAGGCGCAGGTCGCCGAGGCGCCACCCTACAACCGCTCCAACGGCGCCTACATCAGCATCCCCGGGCCCTACGAGAAGGGTGTCGCCTACACCTACTACATTGCACCCCCCGATCCGTCGTGGAGCGCCGCGGAGCGCGCCGAATATGTTCTGGGCAAGGCATCGCTCCTGTACACGAGCGTGCACGAGGTCTGGCCGGGACATTTCCTGCAGTTCCTGCACTCCAATCGCAACCCCTCGAAGATCCAGGCGCTGTGGGTGAGCTATGCGTACGCTGAAGGCTGGGCGCACTACAGCGAGGAGATTATGTGGGAGGAGGGTCTGGGGGATGGCAACCCCGAGCAGCACATCGGACAGCTCACCGAGGCGCTGTTGCGCAACGTGCGCTACCAGTGTGCCATCGGACTGCACACGCAGGGCATGAGTGTGGCGCAGTGCGAGCAGATGTTCCGCGAGCAGGCCTACCAGGACCCGCGCAGTGCGCGCCAGCAGGCCGCGCGCGGCACCTTCGATCCGGAGTACCTGAAATACACGCTCGGCAAGCTCATGATCAGGAAGCTGCGTGCCGATTGGGTGGCGCGGCAACCCGGAGCGACCAGTGCACCAGACCCGCGTACTTACTGGCAGGCCTTCAACGACAAGTTCCTGTCTTTTGGCGGTCCGCCCATTCCAATGGTGCGGCGGGCGATGGTCGGCGAGGGCGGCGCACTCTTCTAATTCTATTGGCTGAAATCGGCTGCGGCGGCGCGTAAGGCCTTCAGCTCTTCACGGCAGGCTCAAGGAAGGTGAGCGTGCGGTTGCCGGCATCGAGCCGCACGCGCGCGCCGAGCGCGACCGGTTCATTCACCTCGCCATGGCCCCACGGGAAGCCTGCCGCACAGGGCAGACCCGTTGCTGCTGCAAGTTCGCGCAGCACATCGGCGCTGCTGTACGGCGCGTCCTGTTCCTCGCAGCCGGTGAACGAGCCGAGCACAAGCCCCGAGATGCGCTCAAACACGCCCGCGAGCTGCAAGTGTGTCCACATGCGGTCCAGCCGGTACGGGCGCTCGCCCTGGTCCTCGAGCAGCAGCACCGCCCCTGCAAGTTCGGGCATGAACGGGGTGCCAAGAAGACGCGTAAATACCGAGAGGTTGCCGCCCAGGAGCGGCCCCTCCGCGACGCCGTCGCAGTAGGTCGCCGTGCCCCCAAGCTGCGGGGCGGGCGAGCCGGACTCCAGCAGCGCGAACAGTCGCGCCGCGGTCGAACCCGGCAGACGCGCAAGCTGGGTCAGCACCGGCCCGTGGATGCTCATGACCCCGCGGCTTTGCAGCCACAGGTGCACGGCGGTGATGTCGGAGAAGCCGACCAGCGGCTTCGCCGGGGTGGGCACGGCCTGCGATCTGAGCCGCGCCAGGAGGCGCGTCGCGCCATACCCACCGCGCGCACAGAACACGGCGCGGATGCCCGGATCCGCCAGCGCCGCCGTGAGCTCCGTGAGGCGCCGCGCGTCATCGCCGGCCAGATAGCGGTGGCGCTGGAAAATACCGGCGCCATATTCAACCGCATAGCGTGCGCCGATCACGGCAAGACCCGCCTCGAAGGAGGCGCGGTCAAACGAGCTCGCCGGCGCGATGACAGCGACGCGGTCCTGGGGGTGCAGCGCCGCCGGCGCTGCGAAGCTCGCATTCAACATACAATCACGCGCGGTACTCTAGGCGTGGCTCAAAAGGATCGTCAATGATCGGGTTTCTCCTGTGGCTGCTGCTGTTGTTCTTTTGCTGGCCGCTGGCGCTGGTGGCGCTGATTCTTTATCCAATCGTGTGGCTGGTGCTGCTGCCGTTGCGGCTCGTGGGCCTGACCCTCGAGGGAGTGTTCGCGCTGCTGCGGGCGCTGATCATGCTGCCGGCGCGTGCGCTCAGGGGGCGCAGCACCTAGTCTGACAGGGCTTTAAGATCCGACAGCAGCGCCGCCCGACCGCGTGCGAGCTGATCGAGGCGCTGTGCTGCGGCGCGCATGGCGATGAGGTTCTGTACCGGCGCTTCGTTCAGCCGCCGGTAGGCGTTACGTGCGGCGAGCCACAGGCGCGTGACGCGTGCGTGCCGCTCGGCCAGCTCGCGGCGCAGGGTTATTACCCCTAAGGGTGTTGACAGGGCATGCACGGCCCTAATCACGCTTGAAATCGCGCCTGAGCAACAGTGCGGCCGTCACAGTTCGCGCGCCGGCGCTGCCGCGTTTCCTCACGCGATCCTCACAAGGCGCGCAGTACCTTGGCCGCCCAACTCAAGCGACTCACCTCCCGTGGACGTCATATTCGTTCTTGCCGTGGCCGCACTCTACGGCGCGACTCACTGGCTGATCGTCGCCTTTGCCCGACTCGGGGAGTCCGGATGAATGCCATCTATGTCGTGAGCGCGCTCTTGACCGCGGCGCTGTTCGCCTACCTCCTGTACGCGCTGCTCAAACCCGAGAAGTTCTGATGACCGCGGCCGCTGTGACGCTGATCGTGGGCTTCCTCGCGCTCGTGCTCGTGTGCGTGAAGCCGGTTGGCCTGTACATGGTGCACGTCTTCGACGGGCAATCCGTATGGCCACGGCGCGCCGGTGCGCCGCTCGAGCGCTGGATCTACCGCCTGTGCGGCGTCGATGCGGACGCCGAGATGGGCTGGAAGCAGTACGCCATCGCGCTCCTGGTATTCAATGCCCTCGGCGGCCTCGCGGTCTACGCCCTGCAGCGCGCACAGCTGTGGTTGCCATTGAATCCGCAGAAATTCCCCAACCTCGCGCCGGATTCCGCCTTCAACACCGCGGTGAGCTTCATCACCAACACCAATTGGCAGGCCTATGGTGGCGAAACCACGATGTCGTACCTCGTGCAAATGCTGGGGCTGACGCATCAGAACTACTTGTCGGCCGCAACCGGCATCGTGCTTGCGATCGCGCTGATCCGCGGTTTCTCGCGCCATTCGGTCCGCACCGTCGGCAATTTCTGGGTCGATCTCACCCGCTGCACGCTCTATATCCTGCTGCCGCTCTCGGTCGTCATCGGCCTGTTCTTCGTCTGGCAGGGCATGCCGCAGAACCTCGGCGCCTATACCGAGGCGACGACGCTAAAAGGCGCCAAGCAGGTGATCGCGCAGGGGCCCGTGGCCTCGCAGGAGGTCATCAAGATCCTCGGCACCAATGGCGGCGGCTTCTTCAACGCCAACTC
>PMHN01000012.1 GCA_003156695.1 Gammaproteobacteria bacterium | reverse complement strand
CGTCAGCTCGTTTTTCTTCATCCCGCTGAATCAACTCTTTGTCGCCGGCACGCAGTTGACCCGGCCAGGACAGACCTTCACGGAGACCAACGTGAGTCCGGCAATGGTGCTTTTCACGTTTCCGGCCAACTTCCCGGGCCGTAACGTGCCAGACGTGTCGTTCAATGCCGATCCGCAGACCGGCTACGTCGTGNNCTGGGGGGTACGAGTTTCGTGGCGCCACAACTAAACGGCGTCACGGCACTGTTGGGCCAGAATGCCGGTCATCGGCTGGGATTGCTCAACGTGGAGCTCTACAACCTGCAGCGTCTTGGCTTCTCGTTTGGACGGTTTCCTGTCATACGTACCATCTCGACCGGGGACAACTGGTTTTATCATGGTCGCAACGGTTATGCGCCGGCGTCGGGCGTTGGCACACTCGATGTGTTCAAACTGTCCGAAGTGACGCATTGACTAGCAAATCAGGGCCTATCTGGGCTCCCGAAGCAATCATATTGGGACTCATATTGTGAGTTCTATAACGTACGGACGGCCGAGCGCACGCTCGGCCGTCTTTCGTTTGGAAGATGAGGAGATGGGGCCGGTGAGTTACATATGTCGCCCAGAGCCAGCATATGTCCAGTAACGAGTGAACCCGCACCGCCTGGCGCTATGCTGATCCCGCCGACGTTGCCAGTTGGACAGTGCCGCGGAAGTTGCCTCGGTGGCGGCGCGTCAGGCTTCAGGGGAGAAGCGTCATGGATTACGCCATCAGAGAAATCGCGCCGCAGGTGTGGCGCGTCGATATTGCCGGTGTGGTCCGGATTATTCGCTACCGGCCCGATAGTGCGACCTTCTCGCCCTGGGACATCAGCACTGCAGAGGGCCGCAGGGTCTGGTCAGCAACCTCACTCGGGTCGGCCTTCCGCTGGATCGAGGCGCGCACCGGCTATCCCTTGGAAGCACTCCTGGCGGACAGTCTGCTCGAGCAGGCTACCGCACACCCCGCACCGCAGACTCCCAAAGACGCAGACAGCGTTCCCGGGCACGAAGAGCCGGGGACCTGGCCGGTGGTGAACCGGATTCACACCTAACCCGGGATCTCTGCCTCGACCAGCAGCTGAGCGTTAGCGGGCTGCTGGGCTGAGCCCGGAGCCACCTCGTGTTAGGTGCACCTCGGGTAGATCAATGGGTAGCACGCCCCCGCTACCACTTAGCTGCCGCGCCGCAACGTCAGCAATTGACCCATTTTGACCATTGAAGAATGGCCGCTTCGGAGCCGATGCGCGCGACACCTTTCTGCGCTCGGTCAGAACAATGGAGCCGATCCAGAGCGGACATAACGCTTCCGCGTAGTCCGGCCGGCGAGCCGCGCGATTAAGCAGGAACGTAGGTTAACCTCATCACATCCCCGGCAATTCGATCGCTGGTCACAAGGCGCAGCGGCGGCCGAGGGCCGGCGAAGAATGGCTTGCCGTGACCAAGCACGACGGGGTGCAGGTAGAGTCGATACTCATCGATCAGACCGAGATCGGTGAGGCTCTGCGCCAGCTCTGGTCCGGCAACTTCAATCTCCCCGGCAAGCTGAGCCTTCAACCCACCTATCGCCGCCTCAAGGTCATCCCCGACAAGCGTGGCGTTGGGGCCGACCGACTTCAACGAGCGCGACACGACCCACTTCGGTTGCCTCCGCCACGCCGCCGCGAAGTCGCGTTCCTCTGCAACCCACTCAGTTAGATCTTCGTCCCAATAGCGCATGACCTCGTACATGCGGCGACCGTACACGCTGCCCGCCAAGCCGCGCGTCTGCTCAACGAAGTGACGGAAGAGCACGAGACTTGGCGAAAACTTCGTATGGTCGACGTAGCCGTCCAAGGACTGGTTCATTCCAAACACGATCCTGGCCATGTTCTCTTCCTCCCCTCATGCGCCGCGCGATCTCCGGTGGCAGTTTCGTCGCTAGCCTCTGTGTAGACATGGTAGCTGAAACCTTTGGTGCGCCGGACCGGCACCGAATCCGTCGACGGAAATCGATGCGCTTACTTTGACCTTGGACATGGGTTGGGCTCCCGACCGCTCTATATGGGGCTCCGGAAGTCCTGCAAGCGGGCATCGAGCGCGCGCTTGAAAGCAGGCCGCGACGGCTCGCGAATCCTAAGCGGGGGACGGCACAAGTTAAATGACTGCTCTTGACCCCGAGCTGCCGCTCGCGAAGGTCCGCTAGAGCGTATTACTCTTTCAGCACATTGTGTCTGCGCAGAATATCCTTCAGCTGGTCTTGCGGTATTGCCGATACAACCCAATAGTTTGGGCCGGTCATCGTCCGAGCAGCGATTAGTGCATTGTCCACCGCCTCTTCGGTCGCCTCGGTTACCGCGGTGAATAACGGATTCATTTGCTCGCTGATCAATCGCTCGACCATGACACCTTTTGCGGGAGCCGGCGTATTTGAATCGGCACCGTTCCCCTCGTCTGCACCGGCGTTGGCCGTCGAGAATGCGATGAATATATCCCCGGACCCCGTCATTTCGATCGCGCCGGCCCTTCCCAGACCCAGCGGCACCCGCCTCTNNCCTCGCCAGCCGTTTCAACTGGTCGGGAGTAAGCGGCGCGTCAGTGGCGATCACAACAATGATTGAACCAACGTCGCGGCTGCTAGCCCCGTCGACTCTGGCTGATGGCGCTGTACCGCAGACGGGAGCCAC
>PMHN01000084.1 GCA_003156695.1 Gammaproteobacteria bacterium | reverse complement strand
GCAACGCAACCTAGAGCCCAACAATGAGTAGTTGACGCGTAAGGCTCCCGCCATCGCAAGGGCTTGCGACGGCAGGAGCATAAGGTCGAGGATCTATTGAAATTACGGCGCGATTCGAACCGCCGACGACGTGCCGGGGTATCCACCCGCTGGTGCCGGCGACGGTGCTCCAGGGGCTGGCACCACGTTGCCGTCCATGTCATAAAAAATTGAAACGTTGGTTCCGGAATATGAGTTCCCATCCTTCGACAGCGTGTCAGTCTCGGTCTCATTAAAATATCCGGCGATTATTCCGGTCGAATCAAAGATCCAACCGAAGTGGTTGCGGAAAAAAGTCCGTCGGTCTGTCTGTATCCAAGAACCCATACAGATGTTTCCGCCTATGCTGGGGTGAGTGATGTTCTCCCACTCAGTGCCATCGCTATGCCATTGAATGAAAGCCTGGCCAACGGGGCCGTAATTCACAAGCCAAGTTCCCACGATGTCTTCATGTTCCGCGAAATTATGGTGTTGTGCGGGAAGCGAGATTTGCTTCTCATTCCCGGCACCTGGATCGGAGCAGTTGGCATGCGCAGCCATTCCGAAAAGCGATAAGGCTGCAGTCGCAGCAATTCCTAAGAAAGTTGTTTTCATGAAGCTATCCCCTGAGTAATTTCGTTTTTACGGGAGGAAGGGGCAAGAACCCGAAGTCATCCCGGACTCATGTGAAAACCGAAGATCGTCTCGCTGAGCCCATAACGTAGCACTACTAATGCTATAGTAGATGATAGATCCATGAGGCGGCCGATGCAACTATATTTATAGTAGAGAAGGCGGCGATCCAGCGTGCCGACCTCAGCCGCTACCATCCTTGAACGGGGAGTTTGGAAACCAGGATTCGCAGTCAGCTGCAGTCTGGTAAACCCCGGATGGTCATTCCCTTGCGCGCTCGGGTTTGACCCAAACGCCACGAAGAGGCCTAACCTGACCCTGGCTACTGCCGTTTCCTGTGATCCAGTACGCAGGCCGCCTGCATCGGCTTCACCCCCGCAAGACGGAAGCCGCCGCCGCAGGCGGATGACGCGCACGGTTTGCTACTTCTGCTTCTCAGGCTGCGCGCGCTCGCGTGAGCGCGGTGCTACCAGGTGCCCATTCAACTCCGGTGCGCTGTTCAATGGCCGCACGAGACGTGTTCCTACCACATGTCTGTGATCACACAAATCATCAATCGGCGGCACTATCGTCCGCGTCTTCAATAAGGCCGTTCGCGTTCAAGTAAATAAACCAGGTCGAAAATCCACCGTCTTGACGAACATGGTATACGTCTGCCCCATTGTCGCTCACATGATGGAACTCGATTGAACGCACTGCGCCCCTTTTTCCGTATAGCACACGGGTCACCTTCCCTCCTTCCCTGACGAGTGCCGCGTACCATGGAGTCATCGTGTCGTAAGGGAGATTGGCAGTAAGTATTCCGTCAATCAGTCGCCGCAGAGCCTCATCGCTGCCCGGCATGGGAGTCTGATTTCTGAATCTGAGAGCATTATTCTCTTTGATCGCGCTGGCAGTTGCTGCATCGATGCGTGTCATAGGGACCGAGAATGAAATCCCGAAAAGAGGCCCGTAGTGCATAACCAACCCTATGACCCGCCCGGATGAGTCTTGCACAAAAGAGAGGGGAACGAAGTTGCCCTCCTTGTCCACAAATTCCTTTCCGTCCTTCGTGGCAAGTTCAAGTGGAGGCGCTTGAGGCAGCCANNCACGGGGGGTGCAACTGCAGATGAGCCCCGTCACGCGTTACGCCGAAGATCAGATTTGCTCCACGAAGATAGAAACCGACGTACTCGTCAAGCGTCTCTGGGGTCAGGGCAACGGTTTGCTGCTCGCTCTCGGATGAGCCGACGTTGGGCGGAGACACCTGTGCAGCGATTGCAAGCAGGGCTGCAGACACACAACCAAACATCAAGACCACGAGCGAACCCCATTTGGCAGGGTCCGTGACCATGATCGTAATTCTCTCTTCAAGGAACGATCTGGACTCCGACATGGCAGCCACCGAACCGATATATCCGGATGGTCGCTGACTCACATCGATAAGCGTCTCGCCGTATTGCCCGGGGTCCAGCCCTGATTTGAGGACTCTGGCGTCACAGTCGACTTCGATCGCATAGCGCAGGCGATGCAGTTGCCACCATAAGGGCAGATTCCAGGGCATCAGCACTAGCAGGAACAGCGCCACGGTCAGGACCCGCGGGTCGTGCACCGCCAGATGAGACTGCTCATGCGTAAGAACCATGACTTGGCGCGACGGCGAAGCATCCAGTAGCCAATCGGGTACAACGATGCGGGGGCGCAGCAAGCCCACTACCGCGGGGCCAACGTCCCGGGCGATGTACACGGAGACCCCGGCAACGGTCCCCATCCGCCAGCGGCGCTTGTGCCATACCAGCTGCAGGCCGTTGAGCACCAGCGCCGCCAACAATACAACTGAGACCGCGATCCAAGTGCGTTGCAGCACCCGATTTTCACTGTGCGTCGCCACGACATTGCCCGTGTGCTCATGCACCCAGGTCAGCGGGACCACCTGAACCGACGTTAGATCGCGCAACGCGATCGCCTTCCGCGACACAATCGGTGTCTGGAGACTGGGGACTTGGATGGAGACCGAAGCGATCATCGTCGGAATGACGAGCGACGCTATGATCGTCACCGCCCAGATCCACCGGGTGCGTGCCCGGAGTAGCCGGGCGGCGTGCTCGGCCGCGAGAGCGGCGCCGCTGAGCACCAGCGTGGTCACGATGACGTAGAGCATCCACGTGAGCATTTACGGCCGACCCCCGCTTCACGTCCCCGGTTGCGCCGGCCGACGTTCTCCCCAGCTCTGACTAGGCGATTGCCTGGTGCAACTGACGCGCCCATCGGCGCAATCGCATGATTTCCCCCTCGACAGTCACCGGGTGCACCATAAAACTCTCCCGGGTGATTGGCGTACTGTGGCTTAGCTCGACCTTGGAGGCGTCCAGGAGCAGCCGCGCGGCAATGCGCTGGGCTGTGTCTTTTCGCAGTCGTAGCTTCACAGGCTTCTTACTTGCGTTTGCCGTCGAGTAGCTTGCGCATGCGCCTGATCTGTTCGGGACTGAGCCTCTCGTCGGATACAAGGCGAGCGAACAGGAGTTCCGAAGAGTCCTTAAAAAGCTTGCTCAGCAGATGATTCAGCGCACTCTTCTGGGCCATCTGCCGCTGCACTGCGGCACAGTAACGGTGCTGACGTCCCTCCTCCTCATGCCTCACGTAGCCNNTCAGTACTGTGGTGTATGCGAGCTTATCGCTCAATCGCGTCTGCACGTCGCTGACGACGGACGGTCCGTGGTCCCAGAGCACTTGCATGACGTCAGCTTCGCGGTCTGTGAAGGTGATCTTCATCGCGCCCTAACTACTAGATCATTAGTATACAACGCAAAGTACAAGATATCAGCACTCGCTCACTCCTCGTGCAGGTGGCCCGCTAGATTTGCCTCGCGCAGGTCGAGTTCCCGCTCGAGGCGACG
>PMHN01000036.1 GCA_003156695.1 Gammaproteobacteria bacterium | reverse complement strand
CTGAGTCCCGCCGCGCGCTTCGCGCAGGGCCCGGGCGGGAGCCCGCTGGTGGGCATCGACGCCGTGACACGCGGTGATCCGCGGCGTCTCAAGGCCGCACTCATCGCTCTGGGCCTGCGGCACGTCGCCGTGTACGGCAACGACGTCGGCGGTCTGCTGCCGGTCGAGGAGATCTCCGCCGCCGCCGCTCTTGATGAGCTGCTCTCGCTGCGCGCTGCCACGTGGCACACGCGCGCAGGTCCGGTCACCTCACAGGGTGATTTTGCCCAGGGGAGCCTGGCGCTGCGCACGGCGCACCCGACGATCACGGGTGCGGGAATCACGGTTGGCGTGCAATCCGACAGCTTCAACTGTTACGCCTACTACGCACAGAACAACTACCCGGCATCCGGCCTGCAAGGCTACGCACAGAACGGCTTCACCGCCGATGCCGCCCAGGACGAAGCCGACGGCGCNNCTACACGGACGAAGCGCGCGCCATGCTGCAGATCGTGCACGACGTGGCGCCCGGGGCGAGCCTCGCCGTCTATGGCGGGGCCAACAGCGAAGCCGAATTCGCCACCGGCGTGCAGGCGCTCGCGAGCGCGGGCGCCAAGGTCGAGGCCGATGACATCGGATTCTTCGACGAACCCTTCTTCCAGGACGGCATCGTTGCCCAGGCGATCGACGCCGTCGCAGCCAAGGGCGTGGCGTATTTCGTCGCCGCCGGCAACGACAGTGAACTTTCGTACGAGAACACCGCCCCGAGTTTCAACAGCCTGTCGAAGAGCGCCCCCAACAGCGGTGAAATGCTCCTGAACTTCGACACCTCCGGCGCGACCCCAACCATCAACCTGCCGATCACCATCGCGTCCTTCGTGCCTGGGGAACTGGCGGCGCTGGTGGTGGAGTGGGATCAGCCGTACGCCACCAGTACCGCGGTGGGCGACGGCCCCGGAGCCACGAGCCAGATCGACGTGTGCATCACGTCCCCATCCGGAGGCAATCAGATTCTGAACCTCGACGGCGAGCCGGTAACCTGTACGGGACCAAATGCGTTGGGCACTGATCCGGTGCAGGTTCTCATCATCGCAAATCCCGCCAACTCTGGCGTCGCCAGCACGGCTCTCGAGACCATGAATGTGCAGATCGGGCTCGTCAATGGCACCGGCGCGCCGGGCCGGATCAAGTTCGTACTGGAGGATGACGGCGCGGGCAGCACCATCAGCCCCAGCTTCAGCACCTCGAGCCCCACCATCCAGGGCCATGCGAACGATGCCAACGCGGGCACGGTTGGCGCCGCATTCTATGGGTACACGCCGCGTTGCGGCCAAACTCCGGCGGCGTTGGAGTACTTTTCCTCTGCAGGCGGCGATCCGGTGCTGTTCGATGCTGCAGGCAATTCGCAGACGCCGGTGGTTCGCCAGAAACCGGACTTCGTCGGCCCCGACGGCGTGAACAATACGTTCCTGGGCTTCAAAGAGCCATACTCCTCCAGCATCACCCAGTGCGAGATCAACGCCAGTTACCCGAGCTTCTTCGGAACCTCCGCCGCGACGCCGCACGCGGCAGCCGTCGCGGCGCTCCTGATGCAATACAACTCGACCCTCACGCCCGCGCAGATCTACACGGCGCTGCGCAGTTCAGCGTCCGCCATGGGAACCGTACCCAACTACAATTCCGGTTACGGATTCATCCAGGCCGATGTGGCGATTGCCCAGGTGTCCGCGGGCCCAGCCCCGCCCGCCACTCAGAAGAGCGGCGGCGGCGGTGGCCTCGACGGCGCGATGCTGCTCGCACTCGCGAGCCTCGTTGCCCTGCAGATTTTGCGCACGGCGCGCGACCGCCCCGCCGCACTCCGCATCAGGCAGTAAGGGCCGCCAGCGCTGCGAGCAGCGCCGCACCGTTGGGTGAGCCAAGCCCCGTGCACGCATCCCAACCCGGGCCGGCCTTGTAGGCGCCGTTGTTGCCCTGGGTGATGTCGCGGAAGGCCCTGATGCCGATCTGATAAAAAGCGGCGTGCGGCTCGCCCACCGGCCGGCCGAGCTTCTGGTTAAAGCGCGCGATGAGTGCCGCCCACAGCGGCGCCACGGCGCTCGTGCCACCGATCACCTGCGCTTCACCATCCACCAATACCTGATAACCGGTGAGCGGGTCGGCGTTGCCAGACACATCAGGCACGCCGCGGCCGGGACTGCCCGCGGGCGACTCCGGCACCGCACTACCCTGCTGCCACACCGGCAGCGGGAACATGGTGCTCACCCCGCCACCGGTGGCGCCGTCGTCGGAAGCTTCCTCATTCCACACGACCTCGCTTTGGATCACGCCGCCTTGAGCCGTGAGGCGCGTGCCGCCGCAGGCGAGCGCATAGGGACTCGAAGACGGAAAATCCACGTGCGGCTGACCGTCACTCTCCCCGTCGCTGGAGCCGCTGTCCCCGGCAGCCACCGTAACCGTCACCCCGAGCGCGGCCGCATCCTCGAGCGCGGTTTCCATCGCATCGAGTGACGGACCCGTCCAGCTGTCCTCGGGGCCGCCCCAGCTGATGGACATTACCGCGGGGTTGCGGGTGGCATCGTGCGCCGCCTGCGAGATCGCCTCGTAGAAACCCTGGTCGGTGTTAGGTGCGAAATAAACCGCAATGGCTGCGCCGGGCGCGAGCGAGCCCACCACTTCGATATCGAGCATGACTTCAGCGTCCGCATCCCCGCCCGGAGTGTTGGTCGCGCCCGCGACCGAAACCGCGGTGACCGTGGGCGCCTTCGCAATCCCGAGCCCGGAAAAATACTGCGCCAGGTCACTCGTCCTGAATCCCCCGCCCAGCTCGATGATCGCCACCGTCTCGCCGCTGCCGTCGGTACCTGCGGGAAAGCCGTACAGCGCCCCGAGCTGCGGTGGCGTGTAGCTGATGCTCGGCTGTGCCTTGGGCTTGCGCGAGCGCGGCTGCGCCACCGGCCGGCGATCCAGGCCCAGTACCGCAATGACCCCCGGTGGCAGCTGTGGTGCATGACCGCATCCGACGAAGGGTCCGCGCCCGTCATCGAACTGGTACCTCCCGAGGGTTACACGGAAGGCACGTTGCAACGCGGTCGGTGCGCCCGACAGATGCAGCACACGGCGTGCAGGGTCGCTGGCGAGCTCGGAGAGCCCGTGCGCGCGTGCGAAATGGCGCAGACTCTCGATGTCCGCCGGGTCCGCGCCATAGTCGCGCGCGAACTGCGCGCGCGCTGCCCGGCGCGGTGCGTGCGGCCAGGACGCCGTCTGGGGAACGGTGCCGGCGCGCCGGCGCAGCACCAGTGTGACTTCAATCGGATCCGTGCCGGTGTGAGGGCCTAAGTATTTCAGTCCGGCGGGTGTGGTCCAGTGAGACGGACGTGCGTGACTTGCGCTCATGACGCGACTCCTTGCGCAGGAACAAGCCTTAAGGTCAGCATGCGCGAAGGTGACACGTGAGAAAAAAAAAGCAAGCGGCGCCCGTCGCGGCGCGCTGGCCTGCCTGCTGGTGATACTGGCCAGGGGCGGCGCTTGCCTCGCGGACTCGACCGACACCGGTTTTGCGAACTTCGCCTTTGCGAGCGAGCTCGGTTCAGGCATTTACGAAGTCGACGGACGTACCCTGCAGGTTTATCAGCTGCAGCCCAGCTACAAGCTGCGTGCTGCCGCGCCGCGCGGGGGCCGCCCCGGGATCCGCCTGATCTTCCCCGTGACCGCGGGGTTCTTCAATTTCCAGTCCAGTGATCTCGTGCACCTGCACGTGCCCACCCAGATCAACGCCCTGAGCTTCGAGCCCGGCGTCGAGCTCGACTATTGGCTGAACGACGCCTGGCATATCTATCCTTATGCCAAGGGCGGCGGCACTTTCGCCTCCTCTACCGAGATCAATGCGGTGATCTTCGGCGCGGGAATTCGCAGTGATTTCACCTTCCACGCCCTGGACGGCGCGGGGCTGTGGCGGGCCGAACTCGCCTACGCCGGCGTTCACTACCACGACAGCGACCTGCCCAACGATTCCTTCACCAGACTGCGCGACGGCGTGGAGCTGCGCCGCAACTTCAACTGGTCATGGCACGAGCGACGCGCGCAGCTCGCGCCCTATGCGATCACCGACATCTATTTCAACGCGCCGTCCGGGCCGAACTCAGGGATCAGCGCGCGCACCGTGCAGTTCGAGGGAGGCCTGATGTTCGGCGCCGCGCCCATGTGGGAAATTCACGGCTTTACGCTGCCGCGCATCGGTGTTGGCTACCGGGTCGCCGGGGTGCTCTCGGGCTGGCGCCTGGTGTTCGGCGACCCGTTCTGAACGGGTTCCGGCGCGCCGCCCAGGGCGGGCCGCCGCCCATCGACGTACGGTGCAATTTCCGCCCACAGCGCGGCATAGATGAGCGCCGCTTCGCTCCTGGGTGCAAGCGCCGGGAGCGGTACGCGCTCGAGAGTCATGCGCTCGATTTCGCTCCGGTACGGCACTTCCGTCGCCAGCAGCATCGGCAGCTGCGCGCGCGTGCTGTCTATCAGCTCGCGATGCAGGGATCTGCGCCGGTCGACCATGGAGAAGAACGGCAACAGGGCGAGATCCGTCCAGCCTTCCCGTGCGATGAACTCCCGCAGTTGTGTGAGCATGCGCACCGACAGCGGCGTGGGCACCAGCGGCACGACCGCGACGTCAGCCGCCCGCAGCACGTTCTCCGACAACAGCGAAATACCCGCCGGGCAGTCCAGGAACAGCACGTCGTAGATCTCGCGCAGCGAACGGCTCATCTTCAGCAGCCGCTCGGTCGGATGCCGGCGCTGCGCCAGGTGCACCGCGAAGTTGCGGTACGAGAAGTTCGCCGGCAACAGGTCAAAATCCGCATAGCCGGTCGCAAGAATCAACTCCGGCAGTTCGCGCTTGCCGGCGAGGAGCTTCTTGGCCGTTGCCTCCTGGTGCGCCTCAGCGCGCAGGGTGTAGGTCGCGCTGCCCTGCGGATCCAGATCCCACAGCAGCGTCGCACGACGGCCCGCTGCGCACAGGTATGCAAGATTCACCGCGGCGGTGGTCTTGCCGACACCGCCTTTGATGTTGGTCACCGCGATGATCTTCATGGCGCGAGCATACGCCCGCGCACAGCACGAGGGCTAAGGCCGACGGCGGGCGGCGCTCAACGGGTGCCGAGCAGGCGGTTGCGCACCAGCACGCCGAAGTGTCCGACCAGTAGCAGCGTGGCGGCGAGAAAGGAAGTCACGATCAGTTCCATGTGTGCGAGTCCTAAGTCTGTCAGGGCGCGCAGTGTACGTGGCCCGGGTTGCCGCGCCGTGAATTCGCTCAAAACTGCGATGCCGTCACGGCTGCGCCACACACATCGGCGCTTTGCGACTCCTCGTGGGTGCCCGGCCTCTCCCATCCGGGAGAGGCGCGTCAGCCTTTGATCGACCCGGGCTTGCGCAGCATCTTGTCGATCTCGGCGACGTGCGCCTCTTCGGCGGCGATCTGGGTGCGCGCGTATTCTTCCAGCATGATGCTGTGGCCGCTCACCGCGTCGAGAAGCTTGTGATACTCCGCCAGGCCCTCGCGCTCGTGCGTGAGCGCCTCGCGAAGAATCTCATCGACATTGTGCTTATGCGTTTCCAGCAGCCCCCCGATACGCAGCGACGGATGCCCGCCGAGGTTGGTGATGTGCTCGCCCGCCTTGATGGCGTGCGCCTGCGATTCGTCGGCCTGGCCGCGCAGCCAGGCGACGATCGGGATACGGTTGTGACCGAAGATCATGAAGCTGTAGTGCAGGTAGCGGACCAGACCCGCGAGCTCGAGCTCAAGAATATGATTGAGCGTCTCGACGACCTTGGTGGTTTGAGCGCTGCTCAGTTGTGCGGCCATGTGGATTCCCCCTTGCTCGCGCGCGCCCATGGCAGGGCATGTGGTGGTGTATCGTACACGCACCGCCGGAGATGACACGGGAGCTCGCCAGCATGAGCAACTTCTACGACATTGCGGTACGCGGTATCGACGGCGCGCCGGACCTTCTCGGGGCGCTGCGCGGCCGCGTGGCACTCGCCGTCAACGTCGCCAGCCGCTGTGGACTCACGCCCCAGTACACCGCCCTCGAGCAGCTGCAGCGCGAGCTGGCCGCCGAGCGGTTCACCGTGATCGGTTTTCCCTGCAACCAGTTCGGCGCTCAGGAACCGGGCACTGAAGCGGACATCGCCACCTTCTGCAGCACGACCTACGGGGTGAGCTTCCCGCTGAGCGCGAAGCTCGAGGTAAACGGCGCCAACCGTCACCCCGTCTACCGCTACCTCACGGCAGTCGACACCGGCATTCCCGGAGAGATCAGCTGGAACTTCGAGAAGTTCCTCGTCGGCCGGGACGGCCGGGTGCTGAAGCGCTACCCGCCGGAGACCAAACCGCAAGATAGCGGCGTCCTTGAGGACATCGCCGCGGCGCTGTGAGCGGCCATGAGCGAAGCTGAGTTCGCGGTTCTGGGCGCCGGTGCGATGGGTTCGATCGTCGGCGCCCACCTGGTGCGCGCCGGGCACTCGGTGGTGATGCTGGCGCGTGGCCGGCGTGCGGAACAACTCCACAAGGATGGCCTGATAATCCGCGGGCTCAATGAGTTCACCGTGCCGGTGCGCACGGTGAGTGAAGCGGCGAACCTCGCCGGCGCCGGCGCGCTCATTGTTGCGGTGAAGACCCCAGGCACAGCGCCAGCGCTCGCGGCGCTGCGCCACGCGCACTTCGAAGTCGCGCTCTCGATCCAGAACGGCCCGCTGAAGAACGAACTGCTGGTGCAGGCCTTCGGCGCGGAGCGCGTGTTGGGAGCGCTGGCTGACACCAGCGGTGAGCTGCTGCCGGGAGGCGAAGTGCTCTTTACCCGCAACGCGAACATTTTCATCGGCGAACTCGCCGGCGGCGACAGCGCGCGGGCGCAGCAGCTGGCACGCACCATCGACGCCTCCGGGGTGCGCGCGGCGGCCAGCCCGGAGATTCTCACCCTCGAGTGGTCGAAGTTCTGTGCCTGGGTGGGACTCATGGCGCTATCCGTCAGCGTGCGCTCGGTCACGTGGAAGTACCTGTCGGACCCGGGCTCGGCGCTGCTGCTGACGCGGCTGGTGCGCGAGATGGGTGCGCTCACCCGGGCGCAGGGCATACCGCTGAGCGAGCGTGCGATTTTGCCGACCGCACGGCTGTGTGCGCTGCCGGAGAGCGAGGCGGTTGAGCTCATCCTGCGCACCGGGCGCGAGTATCAGATGAGCGCGCCACAGCACCGCATGTCGGCACTGCAGGACCTTGAGGCCGGGCGACCTCTGGAGGTGAACGAAACACTCGGCTATGCACTGGCCCGCGCCCGTGAGCTTAAGCTCGATCTGCCGATGCTCGAATGTTTCACTGCACTGGTCACGGCCATCGACCGCACGCAACGCGCCTAGTATTCTTTGGGCGTATGAGCATCGAAGCCAACCAGGTCGTCAGCATCCACTACACGCTCAAAGGCGATGGCGGGGAAATCATCGACGCTTCCGCCGCGGGCGAGCCGCTCACTTATCTGCACGGGCATGGCAATCTCATCCCGGGACTCGAGCGGCAACTGACGGGCAGGAGCGCGGGTGACAAGTTGCAGGTGAAAATTCCGCCCGCGGATGGCTACGGCGAATACGACCCGCAGCTCGTGCAGCGCGTACCGCGGCGTTCTTTGAAGGGCATCGCGAATGTCCGCGTCGGCATGCGCCTGCAGGCGCAGACAGACCAGGGGTCCAGGCCGGTGACGGTCACGCACATCACCGGCGACATGGTGACGCTGGATGGCAATCATCCGCTCGCCGGCAAGAATCTCAACTTCGATGTCGAGGTCGCCGCCGTGCGTGCCGCGACCACGGAAGAGCTCTCACACGGACACGTGCACGGGCCCGACGGCCATCATCACTGAAGGGCCGCCGCTCCCAGGCCGGCGGCCGTGTCGGCGAGCCGCGTAAACACCGCGGTAAGCGTATCGATGCTCTGCAGGTAAGCGCGCGGATCGTGATCCCCACAGCGCTCCCCCGCACCGAAGTGCAGGCCCCGCCGCACGTAAGCATCGGCCGCCCCCGCGCCGCACAGGTGCACGGTCGCGGCAACGTGCCGCACACGCACCGCTGTCGCCGCCACTGCGTGGCGCGCGAGGATTTGCGTGACACTCAGATCCAGGTACGCCGCCGTCAGCTCTACCGCGTCCCCCGGCAGCACCCGCAGGTACAGCCGGTTGAACCAGCAGGATCGCCAGTCATTCCAGGCGCCCTCGCGCACCAGCACGTGGTCGTGGACACAGTAGTGCCGCGCCTCGGCGAAGGTACCATCGGTGATCTGGTACATCCCCACGGCGCTGGAGGCCGGACGGTAGATCTCAAACGGCCGCTGCACCCACGACCAGCGCCAGTAAGTGCGCGCCACTGGATTGCCGGAACCTTCGACCTGGGCGATGGCCGCGAGGAAGTCGGGCGTCATCACTTCGGTCGCGANNGCGCAGGAATGGCGGCGGTCGCGTAGCGGCGAAACAGTGGCCCGTAGAGGCGCCAGGTCTGCGCCGGGGTCTTGTAGAGCGCGCCGCTGACAGGGAAGAAAATTTCGGTGGGCTTGCGCGCGAGCTGATAGGTGCCGTTGACGGCGAACGCGAGGACCACGGCAATTCCCGCCACGGCTGCCACGCGCAGCGCCAGCGGCAGGCGCGCGAAGCGCTGCAGCCAGCTTGCCGGTACGGCCGTGCGACGGACGGCGGCGGCTTTCCTGCGAGCGCGCACCATCAGCACAGTGCGCAATATGCGCAGCGTGCGCGCTGCACTAACATGCGGTGCATTGGTGTTTCACCGCGGGAGATGTCCGTGTCGCCTGATGCTGTCGAGATTGAAACGGGTCCAAAGCCAGCCGGCACGGTGATCTGGCTGCACGGGCTCGGAGCGGACGGCCACGATTTCGAGCCCATCGTCCCGGAGCTCCTGTCCCCCTGGGAGCGGGCGCTGCGTTTTGTCTTCCCGCATGCGCCGATCCGTCCCGTGACCCTTAACGGCGGGTTCGCCATGCGCGCCTGGTACGACATCGTGAGTCTCGATCGCCGCGGGCCGGAGGACGAGCGCGGTGTACGCGAATCACAGGCCGCCATCGAGGCACTCATCGGCCGCGAGAACCAGCGTGGCGTCGCCAGCGAGCACATCGTGCTGGCGGGGTTTTCGCAAGGCGGCGCGCTGGCGCTCTATACAGGCGTGCGTCACCGGGAGAGGCTCGCCGGCATCATGGGGCTGTCGTGCTACATGGTGCTCGGGGAGCGCCTGGCCGCGGAACGGACGCCGGCAAACCAGGCTACGCCCATCTTTCTCGCGCACGGCGCCGAAGACCCCGTGCTCGCCCCCGTGCTCGGCGAGCAGGCGCGCCGAGCGCTGGTGGAAAACGGCTATACGGTGGAATGGCACACCTACAGCATGCCTCACTCGGTGTGGCCGCAGGAGATCACGGATATCGCTGCGTGGTTACGCCGCGTGCTGCCCTAATCCATTGGCCGAAATCGCTTCGAAGCGATTTCGGCGGACAGTAGTTNNGATTTCGGCGGACGGCGGCTCCGTTGCCGCTGCGGCGGGGACCACGCGACTGGTTTCCGGCAGGGCAACATCCATGTCGCCCTATACCTTGCAGTCCGGTTCGGGCACCGCGCCTGAATCAGTGCGGGCGCTCGCGTTCCTCGCCGCGCTCCGCGGACCCCCCGCCGTGTGCCTGCGGGTGGGAGTTGGCGGGCGCGCCGTGGCCGCCGGGGGAGGACCCCGCAGGATGCGCGCCGTGCGCAGCCTGGCCCCGGCCGGGAGAGGCCGCGCCGCCGGGGTGCGCAGACTGCCCGGTGGCCGGATGTACCCCGGGGGCTGATCCGCCGGGCCCACCGGCGTGCGCCGCCACGACACCACGTCCGTAGAACACGCCGGCCTTCTGGGTCG
>PMHN01000138.1 GCA_003156695.1 Gammaproteobacteria bacterium | reverse complement strand
GCGACCACGGCATTGCCGGCCGCCAGGGCCGCCGTGATCTGGCCGCTGAAAATGGCCAGTGGGAAATTCCACGGACTGATGCACACGAACACGCCGCGCCCATGCATGGAAAGGCTGTTGCGCTCGCCGGTGGGTCCGGGCATCACCTGCGGCGCGGCGAACAGATCGCGCGCATGCGCCGCGTAATAGCGGCAAAAATCGACCGCTTCGCGCAGTTCCGCCACNNGGCTGCGCGGCAGCCGCCGCTTCCATGGCCGCGCGGATTTCAGCCGGGCTCGCATCGCGTGTAAGCCCCACGACCTCACGCGTGTTGGCGGGTGAGTTCACGGGTACATTGGCATCGGACGCCAGGCGGCCGCTCAGGATCGGGCCGCCGGCGTGAGTCTCGGTGGCGAGCGAGCGCAGCTCGGCCTCGAGCGCCGCCAGCACGGCCGGATCACCGAAGTCTTCACCCTCGGAGTTGGTCCGCTCGGGGACAAAGAGCGCGCCCGGCTCGCGGATGCGTGCGGCAGGGGCCGAGTGTTCTGCGGACACGGATGCAATGGGATCGCGCACGACCTGCTCCACTGGGATTTGGGGGTTGAGAAACTGGTGGACGAATGAACTGTTCGCGCCGTTTTCAAGCAGCCGCCGCACCAGATACGGCAGCAGCTCCTCGTGCGTGCCCACCGGCGCGTAGGCGCGGATGGGCGGGAACGCAGGAATTTCCGCGCTTGCCGCCTCGTAAAGCGCATCGCCCATGCCGTGCAGACGCTGAAATTCGTAATGCGCGTCGGGTGGTGCCAGTCCCAGCACAGCCGCGACGGTGTAGGCGTTGTGAGTCGCGAACTGTGGATAGATCACATCGCGCGCGGCGAACAACAGCTGCACGCACTGCAGGTAACTCACGTCGGTCGCCGCCTTGGTGGTGTACACGGGGAAGCTCGCCAGCCCGCGCTCCTGTGCGCGCTTGATCTCGCTGTCCCAGTACGCCCCCTTCACCAGCCGAACTGACATGCGCCGGCCCGTCTCACGGGCGAGCTGCGCCACCCACTCGAGACCCAGGGGCGCGCGGCGGCCGTACGCCTGCACGGCAAGCCCGAGCCCGTCCCACGTCCGCGTGCCGGCATCGCGCGCCAGCAATTCCACGACGTCCAGCGACAGGTCCAGCCGGTCGGCTTCCTCGGCGTCGATGGTAAAGCCGATTCCGGCCCGGGCCGCGCCGCGCGCGAGCTCCAGCATGCGCGGGCCCAGTCTCCGCATGACGCGCGCGTGCTGCAGCAGCGTGTAACGCGGCTCGAGCGCCGAGAGCTTCACGGAAATTCCGGAGCGCGCGTACGTGGCGCCAGCCGGCTGCCCACCGAGGGCCGTGATGGCGTGTGCGTAGGCGTCGAGGTAGCGCTGCGCGTCGGCTTCAGTGCGCGCGCCCTCGCCTAGCACATCGAAAGAGCACAAGGCGAGCGCCGGGTCTGCCTTGCCACGCGCCAGGGCCGAATTGATGGTGTCGCCGACGATGAACGCGTCCCCCAGGAGATGCATCGACTGGCGCAGTGCCGCGCGCACGATGGGAGCGATCAGCGGTTTGGTAATGCTGGCGGCGGAAAATTCCCCGGACAGTTCTCGAGACACGTCCGGCAGCATGCGGCCGGCCACGCCCAGGAGCGCGAACCCGGTACGCAACAGGAAATCGGTCTTGCCCGGCACGCCGGCGGCACGCACCGTCGCGAGCCGCTCGGCGATCAGCTGATCGGCGCGCTTCGGATCAGGCGTGCGCAGCAGCGCCTCGGCGAGGCTCATGAGCGCCTTGCCTTGCGCGCTGTCGAGCGGGAACTGCTCGAGCATGGTGTCGACCAGCGGACGCGAGCCCTCTTCGGCGCGCGCCACCTGCACCCAGCGCCTCGCGCGCACCTGCCCGGCCTCGAGCACCGCACGCGCCGGCTCGAGCGCTGCGAGCATGCCGGCGATCGCTTCAGCTTCTGGGCGCAGGGTGGCCGCGCGCAGCTGCGCGCGCAGCGCCTCGAGCCCCTGTGTCTGCGGTCGATTCTCCACGCAGTAGTCGCGCCCTCAGCGCCCCAGAACCTCAGCTACCGAGCGCGCGAAATACTCCAGAGTCTCCTGCCGCAGCCCCGCGACGTTCATGCGACTGTCGTCGGTCATGTAGACGTGGTGCCGGGAGCGCAGCTCGCGCACCTGCGCGGTGCTGATGCCGAAATAGGAAAACATGCCGCGCTGTCTGGCGATAAAACTGAAGTCCCGCTGCGGGCAATGCTGCTGCAGCTGCTGCACTACCGCAGTGCGCAGCCCGCCGATGCGGCCGCGCATCGCCGCGACCTCCTCCACCCAGCCGGAGCGCAGCGTCGCATCGTTGAGAATGCCGTAGACAACTGCCGCCCCATGATCCGGCGGCATGGACCAGATGCCGCGCGCGATCCGCGCCAGGTTGCTGAGCGTGGCTTCCGCAGCGGCCGGGGTTTCGGCGACCACGTGCAGCGCCCCGGTGCGCTCGCGATACAGTCCGAAGTTCTTGGAGCACGACACCGCGCACACTACCTCGGGCAGCTCGGTGCAAAACAGCCGGACCGCAAACGCGTCGGCATCGAGCCCGTCGCCGAATCCCTGGTACGCCATGTCGATGAAGGGCAGCAGGCGCCGGCGCTTCACCAGCGCGAGGATCTCGCGCCACTGGCCCTCGGACAGATCCGCGCCCGTCGGGTTATGGCAGGACGCATGCAGCAGTACCACCGCGCCCGCCGGCAGACGCTCGAGCGCCGCAATCATCGGATCGAACTGCACGCCTCCGCTCGCCGCATCGAAGTACGGATAGCTTTCAAGCTTGAGCCCCGCACCAGACAGGAGCGGGGGGTGATTGGCCCAGGTCGGCGTCGGCACGTGCACCACCGATCCCGGAGACGCGGTACGAACGATCTCCGCGCCGAGGCGCAGCGCCCCGCAGCCCCCGGGTGCCTGCACGGTGCGCAGGCGGCCCGCGGCCAGCGCCGGATGGCCCGCGCCAAAGACCAACATCTCCAGCGCCTGGTTGAACCCGGCATTTCCGGTTGGCCCCACGTATGCCTTGGTTGTCTGGCTCGCCAGCAGCGCACTTTCCGCGCGCTGCACGGCCGTCAGCACCGGGGTCTCACCGCGGTCGTCACGATAGACGCCAACGCCCAGATCCACCTTGCGCGGATCGGGGTCGGCGCGATATGCCGCCATCAACCCGAGAATCGTGTCGTTAGCGATGGGTTCGAGTCGCTCAAACATGGCGCTGACTCTCCTTAAGTCAGTGCAACGGTAGCA
Source organism: Gammaproteobacteria bacterium (assembly GCA_003156695.1). GTDB lineage: Bacteria > Pseudomonadota > Gammaproteobacteria > Steroidobacterales > Steroidobacteraceae > 13-2-20CM-66-19. The sequence goes on along the minus strand of PMHN01000138.1, from coordinate 6,265 downwards.
CGCGTCTGAGCGAAAGTGATCTGCCGGACTCGGCGGCCGGGTCGTGCGCGCGCTATGCTCAACGGCGGCAGCAACCGACCGATCGCAACCGCAATGGCCAACCCCGTGTTCGCCGCGTTCCGGCGCGGCGGCCCGCTCCTCATCGCGGCAATCGCCTGCGGCCATGTGTGCGCGGCGGACGCCCCGCCGGCAGCACTGGGTGCGATCACCGGCGTCATCACCGACGCGGCTCACGTGCCGCTCGCTACGCCAGGGTGCAGCGCGTGCACGAGGACGACAGCGTGGTGGTGAAGTACTACGACAACAAAGGCGCAGGCGGACTTGCGGTATCGAAGATGGCGTTCTCCCTGACCGCGGATCTGGGCTGCGAGTACGGCGGCGGCGTCGAGTGCGCACACGGGCCTAACAAGGCGAATGTCTTCGGCATGATGGGCTACGACCGTACCTGGTTCGATCACGATCTGTACGCGGTGACCTTCGGCGGCGGTTTCATGAACAACCCCGGCCGCTACCTGGCATCGATTCTGCCGGTCAATGGCGCCACCGCCGCGACCGGTACGCCCTACTTCACCGAAAACCCGGGGCAGAAGCTCTACCAGTGGGACACGCAGCTGAACTTCCAGTACATGCCCAAGGACTGGATCACCTGGTGGACGGAAGGGACCTTCCGCCACTCGGACGTGCCTTACTTCAGTGGGCCAGGTGGTGTGACGCCGCCTGCGGCCAATAACGGCTCGCCGGCGAGCTTGCTTTGCAACAACGGCAGCCCCATTGGAGGGGGTAACTGTGCTGGTGAGGGCGGCATCGGGTACCCGGACCTGCGCACCCGCGAGGTGGTGTGGGGCGCTGGTGTGCTGGTGAAGTTCTGAGGAAGCGGAGGCTACGCCAGACGGCCATGCCCCACCGGCTCAGCAGACGTGACTTTCTTTGCTAATCATGGCCTTAGGGGGGTAAACCCCCACACCGGACGCAAGTCCTACAGTTTAGACTCCGGCGTGATAAGTTACCGAGCCTTTAAACCCCCAGGTGGCGACCGCAATGCCCGCAGCGATCCGAAACGAGCCCAAGCCCCCACTGATCTGGACGAACACTCTGATGTTCGTCCTGACGGCACTCGCGGCAGCGGTGCTGGTCCCGTGGTATGGACTCACCCACGGGTTCTCGGGCGCCGACGTCGGCGTGTTCCTCTTTTTCCTGGTCGCCAATGGCATGGCGATCACCGCCGGCTATCACCGGCTGTGGGCGCACCGTACCTACGAGGCGCACTGGAGCCTGCGGGTGTTTTTCCTGATCTTCGGCACCATGTCCCTGCAGAACAGCGTCTTCGCCTGGTGCAGTGGGCACCGCGCGCATCATCTGCACGTGGACGATGAGGACAAGGACCCCTACTCGGCGCGCCGCGGCTTCTGGTTCTCGCACATCGGCTGGATGCTGCGCGAGTACCCGAGCGGCCGGCCCGATTTCACCAACATCCCGGACCTGAAGAAGGATCCGATGCTGGCGTTCCAGCACCGCTACTACGTGCCGCTCGCGCTCGCCACCAACTTCGGCCTGCCGCTGGCCGCCGGCATCCTGTTCCACGACGTGTGGGGCATGCTGATCCTGGCCGGCGTGCTGCGCCTGGTGTGGAGCCACCACGTCACCTTCTTCATCAACTCACTCGCGCATATGTGGGGCAGCCGGCCGTACACCGAGGAAAACTCCGCGCGCGACAACCCGGTGCTCGCGGTGCTCACCTACGGCGAGGGCTATCACAACTTCCACCATATTTTCACGCACGACTACCGCAACGGTGTGCGCTGGTGGCAGTGGGATCCGAGCAAGTGGCTGATCGGTGGACTTGAGCACACGGGACTGACCCGGCGGCTCAAGCGCACACCGGTAATCCACATCCAGCGCGCACTCCTCACCATGCAGTTCGACCGGGCGCAGGCGCGGCTCGCCGCGCTCCCCGCCGGCGGCCACGTGCAGCTCGAGGCGCTGCGCGCGCGTATCGCGCACGAATACGAGAGCTTCCTCGCGGCGCTCGCCGAGTGGGCGCGCGTCAAGGAACAGTGGCTCGAAGAAAAGAAACGCGCGGTGCTCGAGCACTGGCAGCAGGTGGATCTGCAGAGCAAGTTCCGGGAAATCGAGCGCCGCCTGAGTCTGCAGGTGCGACGCATGCGCGTACTGCAGGCGCAGCTCGCGTAATTTTGATTGGACGCACGGGCCCGTGGCCCCTGCGTCAGGCCAATCCATCCACTGCGTTCCAACTCGCCGGCAAAATGCGTGACTTTTGCCGGCGCACAAATGGCGTTTCCTCCTGGTTGGCACGCCCTGCGTGCTTGGTGCACCATGCCGCCATGGGACGCATCTTCGAAGTCCGCAAACACACGATGTTCGCGCGCTGGAACCGCATGGCGAAGCAGTTCGCGCGTGTCGCCAAGGACATCACCATGGCGGTGAAGGCCGGCGGCGCGGATCCTGCGTCCAACCCCACGCTGCGGCGGACCATCCAGAACGCACGCGCCATCAACATGCCCAAGGACAAGGTTGAGGCTGCCATCAAGCGCGCGGCCGGGCGTGATGCCGCCAACTACCAGCAGGTTTTGTACGAAGGCTACGCCCCGCACGGCGTAGCGCTGCTGGTGGAAACCGCGACCGACAACCCGACGCGCACGGTCGCGGGGGTGCGCAACATCATCACCAAGGGCGGCGGCAACCTCGCGACCAATGGAAGTGTCAGCTTCCTGTTCCACAAGATGGGCGTGTTCCGCCTCAACCCGCAAGGCCTCGACCAGGATGACCTGGAGCTGTACCTGATCGACCACGGCCTGGAGGAAATGGGCGAGAGCACCGGCGAGAAGGGCGAGCCACAGCTCGTGATCCGCTGTGCCTTCCCTGATTTCGGCAAGTTGCAGGAGGCGCTCGAAGCGCGTGGCCTGGTGCCGCTGTCGGCAACCCATGAGTACATCTGCACCGTGCCTACGCAGCTCCCCGAGGCGCAGGCTACCGAGGTACTCACCGTGATCGATCGCCTCGAGCAGGACGACGACGTGCAGCAGGTGTTTCACACCCTCGCCTGAGACGCGCGCCGTGTACGACTACCGCTTCGAACCCGCCCGTCTCGCCGATGCCGCGCCGCTGGCGGCGATGTCACGCGAGCTGGTGGAGGCGGGGCTGCGGCCCGCCTGGGGATGCGAGCGGATCCGCGCGCACATACGTCACCCGGAAAGCATCGTGCTGAGCGCGCGCCGCGGCGGTCTGATTGCCGGCTTCGCGATCATGCGCTACGCCGATGAAAGCGCTCACCTGAATCTGCTGGCGGTTGATCGCCTGCACCGTCGTCGTGGCGTCGGCCAGCGCCTCGTCAGATGGCTCGAAGAGACCGCGCTCACCGCCGGCACCTTCGTCATCGAACTGGAATTGCGGGCGGAAAACCCGGGGGCGCGCGCCTTCTACGCCGCGCTTGGTTACCGTGAGCTGACGCGGATTCCGGGCTACTACCAGGGAGTTGAAGCTGCGATCCGCATGCAGCGCGATGTTCGCGAGCCGCACATTGCGGCGCCGGGAGCACGCCACGGCGCCTCCTGAGACCTCGCAGCCAGGTTGCGCTTCAGTTGCCAGACTCGATCTTGTAGTCGAATTCGTACGAATGCGCGCCATCGGGCGCGATGACGATACGCATTTTTCCCGTCAGGCCCCGCAGCTCCCCAGCGCCGGAATCCGGGACCACCGTGACGGTGAGTTCCGCCGCGCCGCGGTTCATGGTGCCGTTGTGTTGCAGGACGAAGCTGCCGCTGCGCCCCTTGAGCTTGCCGGTAACCCGTTCCAGGGCGACGTAGCCGGCGGAACCCTTTATCTCTGTCTGCGCCGCAAGCATTTCGCCCTTGGCGATGGCTTCCAGATCGCCGTGGTAGCGCTTGTCGATGGTGAGGCGGCCGAGATTGGCGGCCCGTGCGATCTGGGTATCCGGCTTCTGCGGAGTGATCTTTACGTCGAAGGGTCCGGTCACGCGCTGGCTCATTGGCTTGTCTCCCCGCTTAGGTCTCAATCCGGCATCGCGGTTATCTGTCCCGCAAGCGCTTCCTCGAAGCCGAAATTGGCAAGGTCACGCACACGTTGTGGAAAGAGTATCCCATCGAGATGGTCGACCTCGTGCTGCACCACCCGCGCATGAAACCCCTCGACGCTGCGGTCGATGGGAGCGCCGTGCACATCGAAGCCACGGTAACGCAGGCGCCGCGAGCGCGGCACGAGGCCGCGCATCCCCGGCACCGACAGGCAACCTTCCCAGCCTTCATCCTCCTCCGACCCCAGAAGCGTGAGCACGGGGTTCACCAGCACCGTGTATGGCACCGGCGCGAGATGCGGATAGCGCGGGTTGTCCTTGAGCTCGAAAATGACGACGCGCGCACTGACGCCGATCTGCGGCGCGGCGATACCCGCACCGTTCAAGGCCCGCATGGTGTCATCCATGTCGGCGACCAGTGCCAGCAGCTCCCCGTCAAACTGCGTAACGGGCGCGGCCACCGCGCGCAGCAGCGGCTCACCCATCTTCAATACCGCTCGGNNCAGCTTGAACTGCAGCACGCCAAGCTTTTCGATGCTGCTCACGATTTCATCACCGGCCTTCAGCCACACCTGCTTATCTTTGGGATAGCCGAGGATCACGCCCTCGGGGGTCCCCGACCAGATGATGTCACCGGGCTCGAGGGTCCACATCCTGGTGATGTAGGCGATCAGCTTTTGCGGGTTGAATATCATGCGACTGGTGTTGGACGACTGGCGTAGTTCGCCATTCACATGCGTCTCAATCTTCAGGTTGTTGGGGTCGCCCACCAGGTCCGCCGACACAAAGTAAGGGCCGATGGGACCGAAATCATCCAGGGTCTTGCCGATCATCCATTGCACGCTCGGAGTTTCCAGCTGCAGATCGCGTGCGGAGAAGTCCTGGGCGGTGCAATACCCTGCCACGTAGTTCAGCGCGTCGGCTTCAGTTACGTTGCGGGCTTGCTTGCCAATGACGATCAGCAGTTCCGTTTCGTAGTCGAACTTGTAGGCAACGTCCCGCGGCGGGAGTTTGATCGTGCAATTGTGCGCCGCCAGCGCATTGTTGTACTTGTTGAACAGTATCGGCACGCTGGGAAGCTTCATGTTGGCTTCCTGAATGTGCGCCCGGTAGTTCAGCCCGATACACACGATCTTGCCCGGGTTCGTGAACAGCCTGCCGAAGGTGATGGAGGATTCTTTCACCATGGCGGCCTTGGCCCTGCGAGAGGTCTGCGCGGCAGCGATAACCTGGGTGAGTCCCCTCGCGTTACCGTCCTTGAGCAACTCCTCGAGCGTCAACGGGGCGGCGATGCCGAGCAATTGGCTGGCTCTGCGCACGTCGAGCACGGCGTCGTCGCCGAGTCTGACACCCAGGGTTTCGGAACCATCGGCGTTGCGCATGGACAGCAAGGTGACATTGGCCGGCATTTCGTGTCCGCCACCGTGCTTGCCTGCCGCTGCATTGCCTGGCGTCGGGTCGGATGCCCTCGATGCGCCGCCAACGCCGACTGTCATCGCGGCGCTGGTCATCAAAAAGGCTCGCCTGGAGGTCATGTGCGCTTCTCCTCGGGTACTCCCGCTCAGCTTTTTAGCACATCTCAGGCAAACCGCTTTCGCGGCGACGCCTGGATGAAGGAGCAGCGGTAGCGCGGGCCGAGCGCACGGCCGCCAGCGTCGCGCACTCACCGGCACTCAGNNGGTCGGGCGCGCGGCCGATGGCCACGCGGCGCGTGAGCCGCTCCAGCGCGCGCCGGGCCGCCGCCTTGGCGATGTGCTTGCACCACAGTGGTTCGCGCTGACCTTCCTGGCGGCGGAACTTGTCGCAGTCGCACGTCCACAGAATCCGGTCGTCCCCGGTCTTGAGCACCTGCACGGTGCGGCTGGGGAAGCTGTAGGTCCCGAGCACTTCGTTATCGACGGGCTTGCGACGGCGCAGGCGCATTGCCATACGGATAGCCATGCGGTAAGCCTAGCGCACTTGCCATGTGGATGGCCTGTGGATTACTTGTGCATAACGGCAAAGCGCGCGGCTGGAGGTCAGGACGCGACGATTTTCGCCTTGATCGTTTCGTACTCGGCGTCGGTGATGAGCCTCGCATCCAACAGCTGCTTGGCTTCCTGAAGCCGCCGCACCGCATCACCTGGCGATCCGGCGGCGTCCGAGCCCGGCGTGGTCGTGACCTGGATCCCTCCTGAGCGCGCGCGCAACTCCTCCAGCTCGCGCACCCGGCGC
>PMHN01000032.1 GCA_003156695.1 Gammaproteobacteria bacterium | reverse complement strand
TCACCCTCGAGGACGAGAGCGGCCAGGTGAATGTCATCGTGTGGGAGCGGGTCGGGCAGGCGCAGCGTCGCGCCCTCATCGAGTCGCGCCTCCTCGAAGTGCACGGCGAGTTGCAGCAGCAGGACGGCGTCGTTCATCTCATCGCGCGCCGGCTGGTCGATCGCTCGCAGTTGCTCGGGGAACTCCTGACACGCTCACGCGATTTTCACTGACGGCGCGTCCGGAAGAGGAGTTGCACCATGTAGCAACGCGCTCAACGTGTCGGTCAGCGGCTGCGGGTGACCGTACAGGTAGCCCTGCGCATAGCGGACGCCGATGCTGCGCAGGTGGTCGGCCACAGCTTCGGTTTCGACATGCTCGGCGACCGTATGCAGACCGAGTCGGTCGGCGATCAGCACCAGGGCGCGCACCAGGGCGTCGGAGCGGGAGTTGCTCAGGATGTCCTGTACGAACCGGCCGTCGATCTTGATCTGCTGGACCGCCAGTTCCTTCAGGTGCATCAGCGAAGAAACTCCCGTGCCGAAGTCATCGAGCGCCACGCTCGCGCCGAGCTCGGTCACGCGATCGATGAAGCGCCGTGTGGCCGCCAGGTTGCGCAGCGCCGCACCCTCCGTGACCTCGAAGACCAGCAGATCGGCCGGAACCGCCTGCTGCTTGACAGTGGTGCGGACGAAATCCGTGAAGGTTGGTTCAGCGAGCGACTGTCCCGTCAAGTTGACGGAGAAGCGGATGGCTTGTGCAAGCAGCTGCTGCGCGTGTGGTTTGAGGAGCCTGAGCACGCTCTCCACGACCCAGCGGTCCAGTCGTTCGAGCAACTGGTAGCGGTCGGCGGCACCCAGGTACTCGCTGACGCTGATCAGTTGGCCGTCGTGGTCCCTGACGCGCAGCAGAATCTCGAAGCGTGACGGTTGCGCGAACGCCTCGAGCGCGACGATCGGCTGCGCATGCAGCACCAAACGCCCCGCGTCGATGGCATCCATCATGAGGCGTGACTCACCCACCTCCGCGCTGCGTCGCATGATGGTGGTGTCACCGGTGGCGTAGGTTTCGACCCGGTCGCGCCCGCGTTCCTTGGCGACGCGGCATGCCGTCTCGGCGGCGGCGAGTGCTGCGCTCAGGCAGGCGCGGTCGCTCAAAGCGGCGAGTCCCAGGCTGGCGGTGACGTGGCCGGCCGTGCCCGCGAGATTCAGGCCCGCGAGCGCCTTGCGAACGCGATCGCCCCAGCTGCGCGCCTGGTTTATCGTGTGACTGAAGAGCACGGCGGCGTAGCGGTCCCCGCCCAGGTGGCCGGCGATGCAGTCCTCGGGCAGCAACCGTCCTTGCCACAGGCGGGCGATTTCCCGCAGCACCCCGTCGCCGGCCGCGAGCCCCGCAGCCTCGTTGATGGCGTGCATGTGATCAAGATCGGCGTAGACCACGCACGTGGGCTCGCCGTCGCGGAAACGCTGTATGACCTCCAGGTCAAGGGCCGACCAGCGTGCGATTCCGACCTGGCCCTGGGCGCTTACGCGCAGCTGCTCCTCCAGCGCGGGTACGGCGTCGCTGAGCACGCCGAGATCGGCGGTCTCGAACACTGGCTGCTGCCGACCCCGGATGGCGGCCACCAGGCCGACGGTGCTGCCCGCCTCGCGCAGGGGGCACAGCAGGACCCGAAACGGCACGATCGGGCCGCCTGATTTCAGGCGCATGCGGTTCAGCATCTGTGCATCGGCGCGCTCGTGTGCCATCCACCACAACAGCTCGCGTGTGAGGGAGCGTATGTCCCCCGCAACATCGTGCGGCGACGCGGGCGCGATGAGCTCCGCGTTCCAGACGGGCGCGTGCACAGCAACGTGCGCGCACTGCAGTCGCTCCGCCAGTGAAATGAGAAGATCGGTCATGCTGCCTCGACGGCCGCCACCCACGCCACGCAGCGCGGCCGCAGCGTATGGTGAGCCAGGCGCCTGCTGCCCCGGATAGCCCTGCGTCTCAGTGCAGGCAACCGTGTGTGTGAAATGGTTTCAGGTATTTGCTCTGTGCTTATGTCCAGCGTCATTTGCGACCAACAGGAAACTCGGGCGACATAAGCCGCGCCGAGATAAATCCTGAGACGCAGGTCGCATTCGTAAGCCCGGTTGCGCCCCTTTCGTCACTGTCTGGCGACAGCCGTTTCGGTTCAAATGTACTGGAGCAAGAGGGGCTCCAACACAAAGGCTGGAACGCACTCATGGCGATGAAGGCACAGACAAGACGGTGGGTGTTTGCAGTGGCTGTTGCAGCCTCACTGCTGGCAATCCTGTTCTACATGGACCGCAGCCCGGCCACCTCGCACGTTACGCGTGTAGTGCACCTCGGGCAGGGCGTATCGCCAGCCTCTGTACCAGCGGCGCGTGCCGCCGCGGCGCCGCGGAGCGTGGCGGACCCGGTCCGCGAGAGCTACATCGTACAGGCAGCAAGCTCCGGTGAGGCGGCTACTGCAGTAGTACGCGCCGGCGGCAAAGTCACCGGCGATCTGTCCGTGATCCGCGCCGTGAGCGCTTCCCTCGACGAGCACGAGCTTGCCAGCTTGCGCGAGTCGCACGTTGCGCGCCTGCATGTGTTTGCCGACGCAACCGTAACGGCGAGCGCCGTGGGCAGGCTGCCCATCACGCACTACCCGAGCGAAGTGGCANNCCCCAAGCCGCCCAAGTCGTCGGAATCGGAAGCTGCGGCATCGATTATTTCGCCATTGTCCCTCGCTTGCTGGGGGCCGACGAGAAGATCAATGTCGATCGCACGGAGATTCACGCCGGCGGCGTCACCGGCACCGGCATCACGGTGGCGGTGGTCGACTCCGGCATCTGGAACCAGCTCGGGCCGGATCAGAGCGCCCCAGGGCAGAGCTCAAACCGCGTGCTGGCACAGTACGACGTGATCACTACCAACCAGGGCGGCACAGTCTCGGCGGCGGTGACGGGGCTGACGTCCCTGGTCGCCTCCAACGCCAACGACATCAACGATGTCTTCGGCCACGGCACGCACGTGTCCTCGATCATCGCCAGCAGCGGCGTGGCGACCGACGGCACCTTCCAGGGCGTGGCGCCCGGCGTGAATCTGGTCTCGGTGCGGGTGCTTGGCGCGAACGGCCAGGGCACCTACGCGAACGTGATCAGCGGCATCCAGTGGGTCATTGCCCAGAAGCTCCGCTACAACATCCGCGTAATGAATCTTTCCATAAGCGCGCCCCCGACTTCGGTGTACTGGGAGGATCCGCTCAACCAGGCAGTCATGGCGGCATGGAACGCCGGCATCGTGGTGGTGGTGGCGGCCGGCAACCTCGGCCCGAACCCGATGACCATCGGCGTGCCGGGCAACGTGCCGTATGTGATCACGGTGGGCGCCGTCACCGACAACTATTACCCGATGCAGCCCAGTCAGTACAAGCTCGCTTCATTCTCGTCCGTCGGGCCGACCTACGAGGGCTTCGTGAAGCCCGAGGTCGTGGCCATGGGCGGACACATCCTCGCCTACGCGCCCGACGACGGCACGCTGGCGCAGGAATTCCCGCAGTGGGTGCACCTGCCGTACGACGACTTCACCATGTCAGGCACGTCGATGGC
>PMHN01000144.1 GCA_003156695.1 Gammaproteobacteria bacterium | reverse complement strand
CGGCACGCGACGGCGCCCGCGCGGCGCAGGCGATCGGGGCGGGGCTGGCTGGCCGCGACCTTGCCGCGGTGGCCGCGACGGCGGCCGAGGTCGGGGATGCCGAGCTGCCAGCCGATCCCCTAGCGACACCAATGAGCGCCCTGTGGGAAGTCAGCGGCAGCGGCAAGGCGTTCGTCGACCTGCAGAACGATGTGACCAGCGCCGACGTGCGCCTCGCCCATCGCGAGGGCTACGAGCACGTCGAGCACATGAAGCGCTTTACGACCCACACCATGGCGACCGACCAGGGTCGCATCGGCGGACTGCTCGGCAGCGCCATCCTCGCCGCGGCGCGCGGGGTGCCGCTGTCGGAGGTGGGCCAGGCGAAGGCGCGGCCCTACGTGCAGCCGGTGCCTTTCGCGGCGCTCGCGGGCGCCGAGGTGCGCGAGCACTTCAAGCCGAAACGGCGCCTGCCGCTGCACGACTGGCATGAGCGCGCCGGCGCTACCTTCGTGCCGACGGGACTTTGGCTGCGGCCGCTCGTGTACGCGCGCGCCAGCAGCTGGGACGCGGTGCTCGCGGAGGCGCGCAGCGTGCGCCGCGCCGTCGGTATCACCGACGTCTCGACCCTCGGCAAGATCGACGTGCGCGGCAGGGATGCGGCGCGCTTCCTCGATTTTCTCTACGCCAACACGTTCTCGAGCCTGCCCGTCGGGCGGGCGCGCTACGGCATCATGCTGCGCGAGGACGGCATGGTCTTCGATGACGGCACTACCTCGCGGCTCGGCCCGGAGCACTTCCTCGTCACCACCACCACGGCCAACAGCACCGCTGTGCTCGAGCACCTGGAGTTCCAGCTGCAGGCCAACTGCCGCGGGCTCGATGTGCTCATCACCGACGTCTGCGACCAATGGGCCCAGTTCGCCGTGGCTGGCCCGCGCTCGCGCGAGGTTCTCAGCGCCGTGGTCGGCGGGCGTGAGCTGTCGAACGCGGCCTTTCCCTTCATGGCGGCAGGTGAGGCCACCATCGCCGGAGTCGCTGGCCGGGTGTTCCGCATCTCCTTTTCAGGCGAGCTCGCGTACGAGCTGGCGGTGCCGGCGAGTGCGGCGGAGCGGGTCTGGTCGGCGGTGCTCGAGGCTGGCGCGCCCTTCGGCATTTCGCCCTATGGACTCGACGCCCTCAACACGCTGCGCATCGAGAAGGGTCACCTCACGGGGGCGGAGCTCAACGGCAACACCAGCGCGGCGGACCTGGGCTTTGCACGGATGTTGAAGCCGCAGGGCGACTTCGTCGGTCGTGTGCTCTCGCAGCGNNCTGGTGGGTGTGCGTCCGGCCGTCCGTACGCGACGCCTGCGCAACGGCATGCAGCTCGTGGCACCCGAGGTCCCGACCGTGAGCCTTGGCTACATCACCTCATCGACCCCTTCGGTCGAGTCGCAGGGGTGGGTGGGTCTGGCCCTGCTGGCCGGCGGCCGTGCGCGCATCGGCACGCGCCTCACGGGCGCCTCGCCCCTGCACGACGAGCGCGTCGAGGTCGAGATCGTGAGTCCGCACATGCTCGACCCGGAGAACACGCGTGTCCGCGCCTGATCTCGTGCTCGCCACCGCGCCAGCAGACATCCTCGAGGTCGCAGCGTTTGGGGATCAAGCCCCGGAACTCGTGCGGCGGGGCGGGGAGGCCGACTGGGCACTGCCGCCGCTCGGCGGCGTGTCCGTCGCTCCCGCGGGACTCGCGCTCGCCGTGCGACCGGAGCGCTGGCTGATGGTGCTGGCGCCGGCGGCACCGGGCGCGAGTGCCGCGCGCTGGCAGGGGCTCCTGGGCACGAGCGGCGCCGTGGTGGAGCTGTCCGCGGGGCTCGCCGCTTTCTTTCTTGCCGGCGCGCCCGCGCGGGAGGTCTTGAGGCGCGGCTGTCGCCTGGATCTTGACCCCGAAGTGTTTCCGCAAGGCTGCGCCGCCGCAACCCACATGGCGCAGGTGGCGGTGACTCTCGCCGCGTTGCCGGGCGGCCTGCTGCTCGTGACGCCCGCGAGCACGGCGCGGCACTTGCGCGAGTGGCTGCTGCACGCCGGGCGGCCATTTGGGCTCGTGGCCGCGAGCGATGTTAGTGTTGCGCGACTGGCCGGAGAGCTACGGGCATGAAGGCTTCTGCAAGAGCCGTCGTCATCGGCGGCGGGGTGGTGGGCGCGAGCGTGTTGTACCACCTCGCCAGGATCGGCTGGAGCGACGTGCTGCTGCTGGAGAAGAGCGAGCTCACCTCGGGCTCGACCTGGCACGCCGCCGGTGGCATGCACACCTTCAACGGCGAAGCCAACATCTCGCGCCTGCAGAAGTACACCATCGACCTGTACCGGGAGATCGAGCAGCTGTCCGGGCAGTCGTGCGGCCTGCACCCGAACGGTGGCCTCATGCTCGCCGCCACCGAAGGCGAGCTCGACAGCCTGAAGCTGATCTGCTCGCGGGCGCGCTACCTCGGGATGGAAACCNNACTTCATCGGCGCGCTGTGGCGGGCCGACGGCGGGCATTGTGACCCCTCGGGCACCACCAACGCCTACGTCAAGGGCGCCCGGCAGCTCGGCGCCGCGGTGGAGCGCTTCACGCACGTACTGTCCCTCAACCCGCGGCGCGACGGCTCCTGGGACGTCGTGACCGACAAGGGCACCGTGCACGCCGAGCAGGTGGTGAACTGCGCGGGACTCTGGGCCCGCGAGCTCGGCCACATGGTCGGCATCGAGCTGCCGGTGCTGGCGATGGAACACCATTACCTGATCAGCGAGGATCTGCCGGAGCTTCAGGGGCGCGATAAGGAAATCGTCAACACCACCGACTACGCCGGCGAGATCTACCTGCGCCAGGAGCGGCGCGGCGTGCTGATCGGCACTTACGAGCCGCACGGCATCATCTGGGCGCCCGTGAAGACGCCGGACGACTTCGCGATGCAGCTTCTGCCCGAGGACGTCGAGCGGCTCGCGCCGTACTTCGAAGTCGGCTTTCGGCACTTCCCGGCACTCGGGCGGGTCGGTATCCGCAAGGCCGTCAACGGACCGTTCACCTTCGCACCGGACGGCAATCCGCTCGTCGGCCCGGTGCGCGGCGTGCGCAACTACTGGGTGGCGTGCGCCGTGATGGCCGGTTTCAGCCAGGGGGGCGGCATCGGACTGGTGCTGTCGCGCTGGATGGCCGAGGGCGACCCCGGTCAGGACATCCTCTCCATGGACGTGGCGCGCTTCGGCGCGTTCGCGACGCCCAAATACACCTCGATCAAGGTGCCCGAGAACTACGCACGGCGCTTCCGCCTCACCTATCCCAACGAGGAGTTGCCCGCCGCCCGCCCGGTGCGCCGCTCTCCTGTCTACGAGCAGTTGAAGGCGGCGGGCGCCGTGATGGGGGCGAACTTCGCGCTCGAGAACGCACTGTGGTTCGCGCCGCCGGGTGTGCCGGCGACCGAGACCCCAACCTATCGGCGCTCGGAGGCCTTTGCGTTCGTGCGCGCGGAGTGCCAGGCGGTGCGTCGTGCCGTCGGCCTCTACGAGACCACCAACTACGGCAAGTACGAGGTTTGCGGGCGCGGTGCGCGCGCCTGGCTCGACCGTGTGTTTGCCTGCCGCATTCCGCAGCCGGGCCGGCTCGCGCTCGCGCCGATGCTGAATCCGGCCGGGCGCATCATCGGCGACCTGTCGATGGCGTGCCTCGCCGAGGATCGCTACCTGATCGTGGGCTCGGGATTTGCCGAGGAGTTTCACCTGCGCTGGTTCTTCGCCCAGGAGCCACCGCCGGATGTCCTGGTGCGCTCGGCGGCCTCGACGCTCGCCGGCTTCTCCATCGCTGGCCCCAACTCGCGCGCGCTGCTGCAGCGCCTGACGCGCACCGACCTCTCGCCCGCGGCGTTCCGCTTCTTTCGGGTATGCGAGACCGCGGTCGGCTTTGCGCCTGCGATCCTCACGCGCGCCGGATTCACCGGCGAGCTTGGCTACGAGGTCTGGACTACGCCTGATTACCTGGCGACGCTCTACGACGATCTCCTGGACGCCGGGCGCGAGCTCGGGCTGGTGCACTTTGGTGGACGCGCGCTGTCGTCGCTGCGGCTGGAGAAGGGCTATCGCGCCTTCAACAAGGACTTCCGCCCCGACTACACGCCGGGGGAAACCGGGCTCGAGCGCTTTGTCGACTTCACCAAGAGCGACTTCACCGGCCGGGCGGCCGCGCTCGCCGAGCGCGCCGCGGGTGCGAAGCGCCGCTTCGTTATCTTCGAGGTCGGTGCGCTCGATGCCGAGGTGGTTGGCTATGAGTCAATCCTGCACGAGGGCAGGGCGGTGGGTTACGTGACTTCCGGCGCCTTCGGCCACTGCGTGGGCAAGAGCCTCGCCGCCGGCTACGTGCCTACGGCGCTGGCGCGTGACGGCGCGCGCTTCGAGATCGACATCCTCGGCGAGATGCGCGGAGCGACGATCCGCCTCGAGCCGCTCTACGATCCGCAGGGTCTGCGGCTGCGTGGTTAGTCGGTAGTATCGTCCGCCATGGCTGATTTCACTTCCGTCATGCAACTTGCCGAGCTGCCAGCGGGCGCCATGCGCGCCTGCACGGTGGCGGGGCGCGAGATCGTCCTGTGTCACACGCGCGAGGGCGTATTCGCGCTTGACAACACCTGTACGCACGCCGAGGCGCGGCTGTGCGAGGGCCGGCTGCGGGCGACGCGGATCGTCTGCCCGCTGCACGGCGCATCCTTCGACGTGCGCGACGGCCGGGTGCTGGGGCCACCCGCTGAGCGGGCACTCACCACGCACGCCGTGCGCATCGTCGACGGCGCGATCGAGGTCGCCCTGAGCTGCTGAAGCGCCGCAGACTCAGAAAGGAAAGCTGCGCGCGCGCTCCTGGTCCCGGATGATGTCGCGCGACGCGAGGTACAGATGGGTCGCGGCCCACAGCCCGGTCGGCACCAGGCACAGCATGGCGAGCCGCAGCGCATCCGTGTTGGACATGTGCTGGCTCACGAACCAGTCGTTCAGGGCGCCGATCAGGGGCGGCGCGATGACGAGATTACCGAGGTTCGCAAGGAACAGCACCATGGCGCAGAACATCGCCCGCATGCGGCACTGCGCCAGGTTGTTGAGCAGTCCGAATCCCGGGCCGATGTAGAAGTAGATCGCGGGGATGAAGATCCACAGCATCGCCTTGGCGAGGGCGAGATTACGCGTGTAGTACACCACTCCCGAGGCGACGGTCGCGACCGCGATCCCGCCCGCGAGCAGCCACACGATGCGGCGCGCATCGCTCATGCTGCTGCGGGCCATGAGGAACCCGGTCGCGAGGGTGGCGATGCCGCCACCCCACAGGTGCATGTTCTGCGTCACCGCCGCCGCTTCGCCGACGCTCATGAGGTAGGTGCGCTGCAGGAAGGCGGGTGTCCAGAACATGAGCCCCCAGCCCCACAAGGCGCACACCGCCGTGCCCATCATCAGGTGCACCGCCGAGCGCTGCAGCCACAAAAAGCGCACGGTGTCTTTGAAGGACGGTGCCTTGCTGTCTTCGTCGCTGTCGAGACAGCCGCGCCGCGGCTCGCGCACCGTCAGCCACACCATGGCCCCCACGATGACTCCCGGGACGCCGAGGGCGAAGAACACCGCACGCCAGCCGTAGTGATCGGCGATCGCCCCTGCCACGTTGTAGCCGACCCAGGCGCCGATCGGCGCGCCGAGCGCGAACACCGTGAGGGCCATGGCGCGGCGCGTGGGCGGGAAGTAGTCCGAGAGCAGCGAGTTCGCGCCCGGCGTGCCACCGGCCTCGCCGACGGTGACGCCGACGCGCGCCAGGAAGAACTGCAGCGCGGTCTGCGCNNGCGGTCATCGCTGACCACACCACCAGACACAGCGCCACGATAGTGCGGCGGCTCTTGCGATCGATGAGCCAGGACAGCGGGAAGCCGAGCAGCACGTAGAAGAGGCCGAACGCAAAGCCAGTCAGCAGCGCGACACCGAAGTTGGTGAGGTGCAGGTCGATGCGGAGCGGCTCGAGCACCGTCGACACCACGTAGCGATCGGCGATGCTGAGCGTGTACACCAGGCACATCATGACGAGGACGTACCAGCGCTCGCCGAGCGAGGCGCTCTGCGCGGGTGGTGCCGCAGCCGCGACCGACGGCGTCGCAAGGCGTGATCCCAGTTCGTTCATGTGTGCTCTGAGGTTACGCCGCGGGGGTGGCACTGTCTTGCAGGATGAGGTCGGCCGCCTTCTCNNCGCGCACGCCGCGCACCCGCAAGTTTGCATCGAGCACCGCGCTGCGCTCATCGGTGCCCATGGCGCACGTGCCGCTGGCGTGGAACACCGGGCCGGCACGGGCCCGGAAATCCTCCAGCACCGCCTCGTCTGATGTCACCGCGGCGCCGGGCTGGCGCTCGCTCTCGATCACCGCGGCGAGCGGCGCTGCCGCGGCGATGCGCCGCAGGACGCGCGCGCCGTCGAACACGTCCTGCACGTCCTCGCCGGTCGACAGCGAGTTGGGCGTGATCGCGGGCGCGGTGAGCGGATCGCGCGAGCGGATGTGGATGNNGGCGTGATCGCCGGCGCGCTCAGGGGATCGCGCGAGCGGATGTGAATGCTGCCCCGGCTCGTGGGCCGGCAGGTGTTGAACGACATGAGGAAGCCCGGATAGGGGTCCGGGTTCATGAGCCGCCGCCGCGGGCCATCGGTCGTGGTGCTGTAGCTCGCCGGGTTGAAATAGATATGCAGGTTGGGGCGAGCGAGGTGCTCGCGACTGCGCACGAATGCGCCGGCCTGGTTGACGCTCATGGCGA